>JAOZTQ010000119.1 GCA_029939085.1 Candidatus Nanopelagicales bacterium | reverse complement strand
TGAAGGCCTCTTGCGGAACTTCGACTCGCCCCACCATTTTCATTCGCTTTTTGCCCTCTTTTTGCTTCTCTAGCAATTTGCGTTTTCTGGAGATATCGCCGCCGTAGCACTTCGCCAGAACATCCTTTCGCATAGCGCGAATGGTTTCTCGTGCGATAACGCGCGATCCGATAGCAGCTTGAATAGGCACCTCGAACTGCTGACGCGGAATTAGCTCGCGTAGCCGGCCCGCCATCGCCACACCATAGGAATAGGCACTGTCGCGATGAACGATGGCGCTGAACGCGTCGACCGGATCACCATGCAGGAGGATATCGACTTTCACCAGGTCGGCGGCTTGCTCGCCATCTGGTTCGTAATCTAGCGACGCATAGCCTTTAGTTCGCGATTTGAGCGCATCGAAGAAGTCGAAGACGATTTCTGCTAGAGGCAATGAATAACGCAGCTCGACGCGATCGGTCGAAAGATAGTCCATGCCCAAAAGCGAGCCACGGCGCGATTGACACAACTCCATAACCGTTCCGACAAAGTCAGCGGGGGCAATCACCGTCGCCTTAACCACCGGCTCGGTCACCTCAGCCACTTTGCCGGTAGGGAATTCACTGGGGTTCGTAACCACGTGATGGACCCCGTCTTCCATGAGAACCGAGTAGACGACGCTGGGAGCAGTAGAAATAAGGTCCAGACCAAACTCTCGCTCGAGTCGTTCCCGCACAATCTCTAGATGCAGTAATCCCAGAAATCCGCAACGAAATCCAAATCCCAGCGCGGCCGACGTCTCCGGTTCGTAAACGAGCGCCGCATCGTTGAGCTTTAGTTTGTCCAAGGCATCGCGTAAGCCCGGATAGTCAGAGCCATCAATCGGAAACAGCCCGGAGTAAACCATAGGGCGTGGATCTCGATAACCGCTCAGCGATTCTTCCGCCCCGGCACTGCTCGTTGTAACGGTGTCGCCAACCCGGCTTTGCCGGACATCCTTCACACCAGTGATCAGATAGCCCACTTCACCAGCGCCAAGCCCGGGCGCGGCCGTCGGCTCCGGAGAGATCACACCGACTTCCAATAACTCGTGAGTCGTCTGCGTCGACATCATCAGGATCTTGTCTCGATGTGACAGTGCACCGTCAACCATACGAACGTAGGTGACCACACCCCGATACGTGTCGTACACCGAGTCAAAGATCAGCGCTCGCGCCGGAGCATCACTGTCCCCCATGGGTGCCGGAACATCACGCACGATAGTTTCCAGCAGCTCAGTCACTCCCTCACCGGTCTTGGCTGATACTCGAAGAACATCGTCAACGTCACAACCGATGATGTGCGCAATTTCCGCGGCATATTTGTCTGGTTGGGCCGCCGGGAGATCGATCTTGTTCAGTACTGGAATCACTTGCAGATCGTTTTCCAACGCAAGATAGAGGTTCGCCAGCGTTTGGGCTTCGATGCCTTGTGCTGCGTCAACGAGTAGGACGGCTCCCTCGCAAGCGGCCAGCGAACGAGACACTTCATAGCTGAAATCCACATGACCAGGCGTATCAATCAAGTTGAGCACATAGCGGACACCATCATCGGCTTGGAACGGTAACCGCACCGCCTGACTCTTAATCGTGATGCCACGCTCGCGTTCGATATCCATGCGATCCAGATATTGAGAACGCATATCTCGATCTGCCACAAGATCCGTAGCCTGGAGCATTCGATCTGCCAGCGTCGATTTGCCGTGATCGATGTGCGCAATGATGCAGAAATTGCGAATTACACCGGGTGGCGTGGCTCCGGGTAGAGGTTCTGTCACTGTGTTCGGCTCCATGAGGCGCACCAGGATTTGGTGGATTGGGGTAATACACCGCTATTCTAGGGGGCGTTGCCTCGGAATCGGTTTCCGCGGCTCCCACAGACTCAAACTGTCCACTAACGAGAAGCGGTGAGGGCGTCGCACTATGGCGAACATCAAGTCACAAATCAAGAGGAACCGAAGCAACGAGAAAGCTCGGCTTCGCAACAAGTCCACCAAGTCAGCACTCAAGACGTCAATCCGTCACTTCCATGAAGCTGTCGCGGCCGGTGATACCGAGAGCGCAAAGGAAAAAGCCCGGATCGTCGGTCGTGATCTCGACCGTGCCGCCAGCAAGGGTGTCATCCACAAACGCCAGGCTGCGAACCGCAAGTCCGCGATCTTTGCAGAGGTAGCCAAACTCAGCTAGACCATTAGTCTGCTTAGTTTTCGGCCAGTCGAGCCAGCCGCTCGATTTCCTGTTCCAAAATGGCCATTTTTTGTTCGTCATCCAGAGCCGTCGCCCCTTCCAGACTGCCTTTCATTTGCACGTCAAGAATCGGCAGACGAACTGCTAACCGCGCTACGCGCTCTCCGGTCGCCCCCCAAGTACGGGCATTTTCCCGGGCTCGCTTAGCTTGCCACGGGCGTATGTGAGGTCCTGGGTTGCCTTTCGCCATACCGGCTAACGCCATCATGCGAAGCCCATGCGATAACGCAGCGACAACCGAGACCGCTACTCCCCGCTCTCGCTGGGCCATTAACCGAAGCAATCGGGTCGCCTCAGCTCCGTCGCCAGCCCAGACTCGGTCGGCCAGTTGAAAGGCTGAAGATCTAGTCTGGGTCGGCAGCATATGTTGCACCTGGTCGACATCAACTTTGCCATCGGGGCTGTCCGCAACAGCCTGTCGCACTGCACCGAGGAGCAGAGCCACCGAATCAGTCCCTAATGCATCAATCAGCCAATGTTCGGCTCGGTCGCTGATGCGGCCTCCTGCAGCTTTAGCTTCCTGCCGCAACAGGTCACGAATATCTCGCTCAGACGGTCGATCACACTTGATGACTTCGCCACCGGCCTTGTCGGCAGCGTTCAACACACCACGACCGCGTTGACCGCCGAAGTGAGTGAGCACCAGTGGCGGTGCCTGATCATCAGCGATAGCCGCCTTGAGCGCATCTACTATCTCTTCATCCGCCTGCTCTACTGAATCAACGACCAAAATAGGTGGCTCTCCGAAAAGACTCGGTGATGACGACTGCACAATGTCTTGCGCCAACGCAATACCGCTATCAGATTTACGGGCACAATCCAGTCGCTTGACTTCTCGGTCCGGGTTGGCTTTCTGGATTTCTTCCAAACTGCGTGCTGCAGCACGTTGAACCAGGACTTGCTCGGGTCCTGTCACCACAACGACGCGATCTACCGCCGTTGGCTTTGATGACTTCGCTGCCATAGAGCGATAGTGTCATGCACTCATCAACAGGGTCGACAGCGCCTCGCCTCAATAACGTCTTGAACACCAAAGAGAGATCGTCCTAGTGATGGCGTCGGTTAACCCGCAGAATGTGTGCTCTCTCGTGCAACACCGTTTACTGCGTCGCCACCACGATACCTACCGCCATAACGACGCTTGAGCCACAATAAGACGAGGTAGAAGGGAATCGTGGCGACGTACCAAATCGCATCCGGCACCACTGTGTAGGGAAGAGTTTCGCCATTGGCGGAGAACAATGAAGTCTCGTAATACGCCGGGTTGTATTCGCTGGGAATGAAGAGAAACGTTTTGCCGACACTGGTCCAGTCGACAAGGTAGTTGGAGATAACACCCCAAGCCCAGATGATTCCAAACTCACCCCAATGCCAACGTGTGAAGTGTTCCCGTTTGTTGCGTCCCAGAATCAACCAGGCTAGACCCACCCCAATCATGAAGATTCCGCCGTCCTCGATGGTGTGAGCCAGACTGATGTACCACCGGGGTAACGGATTCTCGGTAAGGCAGACCTCGTTGTTGGCAACAAAGTGACAACCTTCGTGGACCGTGAAGGAGTCACCCAACAAATCAAAGGTGAACTCCCATACGGCGCCGATTAGACACCCGGCCCAAAAGGCAAGAAATATAGCGAGGTCGCATTTTCGGGCCAGGTAAAGCCAGAACATAATGATGATCGCCAAGGACGGAAGAATGAGATCCGTAATCCATTGATACTTCGCTAAGTCAGCCATGTCGTCACCTCTCGCGTCGATGTGGCAACCCCAGCGAACCTGTGCGGCTGACGACATCGAAAGAAAGTGACCACGCACGGCATCGTAGTCCGCAAAGAGATTCGTTTCATCAGCGCAGATGGCTCAGGACGCGCAATCAAACGATTCACTTTGCCCGCTCACTTAGGCTGCTCATCTCAACCAATCCGAGATAAACGCAGCCGACCCTCCCCAACCGATACCGCTACGGTGCCTAGTTGGTCAGTACGTAACCAGATTGCACCTGATTTTTCGTATTCCTGTTTTGTATCGTCCGCGGGGTGACCATAGGTGTTGGGTCCAGTTGTAACAATGGCCAGTTTGCCATTGACCCATTCGGCAAATCGTGGGTCTTGATTGGACGAACCATGATGAGGAACAACAACTACATCATGTGATTGCGTTGGGTAGGTGGACTGGATCCGCGCCTGGGCTTCTGGCTCGATGTCTCCAGTAGTCAGGATCGTGAAGCCATCAGACCATTGCGCCCGTAAAACTATGCTGGAGTTGTTCTCATCATCGCCACCGACGGCCCCGACTGACCGAGAGTTGGGCCACACTACTTGCGCCTTCGCCGAACTTAGTTCTAACTTTTGCCCGGCAGTCAGATTTCCCATCGGAATGGCGTGCTTCCTAGCGACGGAGTCCACCAGCCTTTTTCCATCGTTCATCTGCATCGGTGGCGGCATCAGGATTTGTGAAATACCAATGAACTGAGCAACTTCGGGCAGACCTCCATAGTGATCCTCGTGAAAGTGAGTTAGAACTACCGAGGTCAGGTGCTCAACACCTGATTGACTGAGGCATTGCTGGATACCGGAGTCCTTAGAGCCGACGTCCACCAATACTGCGGATGCCGCCCCGTCGCGCAACAAGACCGCCGACCCCTGACCCACACCACAAGCCATAACGCGCCAATCGGTTATCGGCTCGGTCTCTATCTTCAACCGAACGAATACAAATATGACGACGATGAGCATCCCGATGATCAGAGTCGTTCTCACCTCCAACGCACAGCTCTTGGCGATAAAACACACGCTCCACAGGATT
>JAOZTQ010000118.1:1235-5069 GCA_029939085.1 Candidatus Nanopelagicales bacterium | reverse complement strand
CCCTTTGCCATACCACCGACAGTGAAGTCCCCAGTCACCGAACTGGTCTTCGGCTTGGTATCCGTCGTCATGATTGCTTCAGCAGCAGCCGCACCACCCTCCCTGGCCAGTTTCGCGATTGCGAGCTCAACACCAGGTAGCAGTTGGCTCATATTCAGTGGTTCACCGATCAGCCCAGTTGAGCAGACTGCAACATCGATTGCCCCTATGTCGAGTTGGTCAGCCGCATATTCCGCTGTGTGATGTGTGTCGGCGAAACCGGCCGGACCGGTACAGGCATTTGCTCCGCCTGAGTTAAGGACCACTGCGCGTAACTGCCCAGTCGTTAAGACCTGTTTACTCCAGAGCACCGGAGCAGCTGCGAAGCGATTCCGGGTAAATACACCCGCGGCTGAATGTTGGGGACCATCATTAATGATCACGGAAACATCAAGAGAATCGTCGGACTTCAACCCAGCTGCTATCCCAGATGCCCGGAAACCAGCCGCGGCGGTGACACCGGTACTCATGGCGCAACTCCCAAAACTGGCAGAGCCAAACCTTCAGATAACCCCAAAGCAAGATTGGCATTTTGCACTGCCTGACCGGCTGCGCCCTTGATGAGGTTGTCGAGTGCAGCAACTACAGTCACTCGACCACTGCGCTCATCTACCGCCAGTTGTAGGTAAACCGAGTTACTGCCCGACGAGGCAGCAGTCGTCGGCCACTCCTGCTCCGGCAACACATGAACGAAAGTCTCGTTTTGATAAGCCCCGACTAAGGCCTCGCGCAGTTGCACAGCAGAAACACCGGAAGCTAGTCGAGCAGTACTCGTCGCAACTATTCCTCGCGGCATGGGGGCTAGCAGCGGTGTGAACAAGACCGTGACTGGAGCTTTCGCACCGACGGCTAGGGCCTGCTCAATTTCTGGAGTGTGCTGATGAGCACCGCCCGGTTTGTAGGCGCGCATGGAACCAGCAACTTCGGTTGCCGACAGCGCGACCGAGGCTTTACGACCCGCTCCACTGGTTCCGCTCGCGGCAACGACGACAATGTCGTCGGGTTCTACTAGTCCTGCCGCCAGCAAGGGATACAGGGACAAGATGACCGAAGTTGGATAGCAGCCTGGATTAGCGATCCGCTTACTGCCGGAGATCTGCTCGCGGTTACCGGGAAGCTCCGGCAGACCGTAGGTCCAACTTCCCGCGTGAGTTCCGCCATAGTAACGAGACCATGATGCGGGATCGTTTAGCCGGTAGTCGGCTCCGAGGTCCACGATCAACTGGGCACCGGACAGCTGCTCGGCGATTGCAGCAGATTCTCCATGTGGCAGCGCCAGGAACACGACATCGGCAGCTCCGAGTGTTTCAGGAGTCGTTGGCTCTAACTTCAATGGACCCATACCGGTCAGCTGCGGATGTAATTCCGCTAGCTCGCGGCCCGCATTGCTGGCAGCAGCAGCTACGGCCAGTTCCAACTGGGGATGGCCAGCTATCAACCGGATCAGTTCGCCACCGGAATATCCGCTGGCACCAGCGACTGCTGCAGTGAACTGTTGCAATGACATGCGAGCGATTATACGCATATATGAATATTTTGTTCTATGTCTCCGGTCACCGGTTTCTAGCTAGCAGCAACCGGCTCCAACGGAACCAGCCGCAATGCACGAGCTTTCCCGGCAAGTAGAAACCCAACGCATCTCAGTCTGAAGCATCGCCTCACAACAAACCCACGCATGCGCCAACTCCGATCGCTAACATCAGACGCGTAGCGATCGATTCCCAAGGAGCTGATCATGGCCAGCGACCAGCCACAACAACTCACCCGACCATTCTCGGTGACTTTGATGGTCATCTTGCTTTGGATTAACTCCATCTTGTATCTGCTCGCGGGCGCCGGTTTCTTGGTGGTAGGCAACGACTCCGGTCTCACTCAGGAAATTGGAGCTGACGGAGAGGTAGCCACAGGGGTTGGCTGGTTCTATATCGTATTTGGCCTGATTATCGGGTTCATCGCTATTCGCATCAGCAAAGGTGGAACCTTCTGGCGCATGGTCCTCACCATCCTGCTAGTCCTCTCTATCGTCGGTGGCGTTCTCCGGCTCTTTTCGGATCCAGGACCAGAGGCTCTGCTCATACTTTTCAATGTGATCATTATTTGGCTGATGTGGAATACACAAGCCAATGCCTTCTTTACGCAAAAGAAAGCCTGAAACTGAGCGACTAAGCCGAGCGACGCTGAGTGAATAGCGTGACCGACTAGTAACTCATCACCGCCATTCACTAGCCGCTGTAAAGAATCCGTTGCGAATGAGCAATCCGGTCATCTCTCCTGTGTAAGCAGGAGGTCACGATGAACACCATGCACGTTACTTCGACTGAAGCAAGGACTCGAAAAGTCGAAACCGACTACGAACTCACCGACACTTTCGACTCCGACTGGCGGCTGGGTTGGGAATGACGACACATCCCGCCGAACCGCACAGCACTCACTCGGTTGCGATGGCATCCAGAATATTGAGGCGCGATGCCCGACGGGCCGGAAGGACCGAAGCCAAGACACCAATCACCATGGCCAAAACCACAATCCAAATCAATGCTGGAACGGGAATTGCCAGCACCTCAATCCCGGCATCCTTGAGCGCCTGTTGCAAACCGATGCCGATCACGAGTCCGGCACCAATTCCTAAAACCGCACCCAAAACCGAAACGACAACAGCCTCCCAGCGAACAGCTCGACGCACCTGTCGCCTCGTTGCTCCAACAGCTCGGAGCAGACCGAGCTCTCTGGTTCGCTCAACAACAGAGAGGCTCAATGTATTGACGACTCCCAATGCCGCGATAATCACTGACAAACCAAGTAATCCGTAGACGAAGAACAGCAGTTGGTCTAACTGCGCCGAGTTATCTTCCTTAACCTGCGTTTGGTCTAGTACCTGAAGCAATGGATTGGCTTTTGCAATGTCCTCAACGTCCTTGAGGACCTGATCAGTATTCGCACCGTCCTCAGTCACTACGTACAAAAGTTGGTCCTGAGCCGCACCACCAACCGCGCGGTACTCTTCCAGATCAATCACAAGCCCAGTAAGCAGACTGGACTCTTCGTAGATGCCGACAATGTCAAACGACTTCTCTTGACCGCTCGCGAAAAGAATCTTTAGTTGGTCGCCAACGACCCAGTTTTTCTCACCGGCAAGATCCGAGCTAACTACCGCACCGGTACCTCCGAACTTCTCCAAGTCCCCAGACTTCTGGGTGAGATCCGCAACAGCATCCAGCGGTCC
This sequence comes from Candidatus Nanopelagicales bacterium, assembly GCA_029939085.1. Lineage (GTDB taxonomy): Bacteria > Actinomycetota > Actinomycetes > S36-B12. Next base: position 1,807 of record JAOZTQ010000118.1, on the reverse strand, counting down.
GCCGCCGATCGCAGTCAAACTTCCATCCTGACCATCGATTTGAACCGGTCCACCCGACTCGCTGACCACGTACTCCACACCGGACACGTCACGAATATCAGCGGCAATCTGTGGATCGAAGGGCTGTTGCGTCTCGGTCGCAACAATGAGATCCGCACGGAAGGAGCGGTCAATCAGGGCATTTACAGATTCCTTCGCCGATACGGTCACTACAGTCACCGAAACCACAAGGGCCAAACCAATCGTCAACGCGCTGGCCGTAGTTGCCAATCGACGTGGGGCCCGCAACGCATTTCGGGCTGCGAGCTTTCCACTGGTGCGCCCAATCAGCGAAAGTAACGGCGAAACCAGTCGAACGATTGCCACACCAAGTAACGGCGCAAGCAGCAAAATAGCGATCAGCAGAAGTAGGACACCGATACCGACTTGGCTGGCTCGAGCGCCCGTTTCAGTCTGCTCGAGGCCTTGCCAGACCAGTACACCTGCCCCTAGCAGAAAGATGAAGCCGAAGACCGTACGAACTTTGCCAACACCTTCTCGGGCGCCGGAAGATTCGCGCAAGGCTGCAACGG
>JAOZTQ010000118.1:0-1135 GCA_029939085.1 Candidatus Nanopelagicales bacterium | reverse complement strand
CGAACTTTGCCAACACCTTCTCGGGCGCCGGAAGATTCGCGCAAGGCTGCAACGGGAGGTACTCGCGATCCCCGAACTGCGGGCAACAAGGCCGAGATCAAGGTGACAACAATGCCGATGGCCAATGCCCAACCCACTGCTGCGGGAGTCAGCGCAATACCTGCCGTGAGGCTTAAACCGAAGGAACCAAAGAGGGCGGTCAGCCCGAAGGCCAGTAGATAGCCGCCAGCGATACCGATGACAACTGAAACCAGCCCGACGAGTATGGCTTCCGTCAGTACTGCTCCCAAGACCTGCCGCCGAGTCGAACCGATCGCACGCAAAAGTGCGAACTCCTGAGAGCGTTGCGCGACCAGCATCGAGAAGGTGTTGTAGATCAGGAATGCTGCTACGAATAAGGACACCGCGGCAAAACCGATGAGGAAGTAGTTGAAGAACGATAATCCCTGCCGCAACGCGTCACTTTGCTCCTCGACTTGCTGCGCACGTGTCTGGATTTCGAGTTTGTCTCCTGCGAGAGCGGTGCGCAATGACTCCGCAACTTCATCGTCGGAGTAACCATCCGCTACTGCGATTTCGATCTGCGTCCATTTACCCGGCTTGGCAAATAGCTCTTGGGCCTGCTTTGGCACAAAGGCTGTAACGGTTGCTCCGGCAAGACCGCCAGTTTCCCCGAATCGGAATACCCCCACCAGCGTTGTTGAGATTTGACCGCCAGGAGTAATGACTTCGAGTTTTTCGCCAAGTTCAATCCCAAGATCGGGAAAGGTCGTTTCATCGACTGCAACTTCACCTTCGCGCTTCGGCTCTTGGCCAGAGGTGATGGTGGCGGTACTCACTGCTGGATCTTGTGCCCAGTTCACACCCAAAGCGGGCGGCCCTACTGCGCCAACTACGTCGCCGTCGCTATTCAGCAGAAATGCGCCGTTGCGATTGATCCCACCCTCAGCAGTTTGAACACCTTCTACGCCAGCAGCCTCAGCAACTACATCATTATCGATAAGTAGAGGCTCAGCGTCACCTCGATCCGAGGTGAAGTCCTCCGCTACGGCTGACTTCGGCGTTATCAATACGTCCTGAGCGCTGCCCTCGATGATGCTGACGAAGGTTCGATCCAAAGCATTTGTGAAGATCA
>JAOZTQ010000009.1:13697-17548 GCA_029939085.1 Candidatus Nanopelagicales bacterium | reverse complement strand
GTTCCCATCCTGTTCGCGCAAAACATCACCGGATTCATGGTGGGCACGAAGTACGAACAGGGAGGCATCATCAAGGATGGCGCCAAACTGATCAATGCTGTTTCCAACAGTTCAGTTCCGCACATCACGCTCATGATGGGCGCCTCATACGGTGCAGGAAACTATGGAATGAGCGGAAGAGCCTACGACCCCAGATTTGTATTTAGTTGGCCGAACCATCGAATCGCGGTCATGGGGCCGAAACAACTTGCTGGCGTTCTCACTATTGTGGCGCGGCAAAAGACCGAAGCTGCGGGTGGTGAGTTCGACGAAGCAGCATTTGCTCCGATCCGGGACGCCTTTGAGAACCAGGTGGAATCCGAGTCGACGAGCCTATTCGCGACAGGTCGGCTGTGGGATGACGGAATCATCGATCCGCGAGATACCCGTGCAGTTCTGACAATGGCTCTTTCCGCGACTCATTCCTCCGCTGTGACCGGTACGAGTGGCTTCGGCGTTTGGCGGATGTGATGAACGATATTGAGGGGAACGGCGAGGACGTAATGCCGACAGAAACAACTATTCGACGCCTGCTGGTTGCCAACCGTGGCGAGATTGCAGCACGTGTTTTCGAAACAGCCCGCGATCTCGGGATCACGTGTATCGCGGTGTTCTCTGATCCGGATCGCGACAGTCGCCACGTACGTTCGGCAGATCTGGCGGTTCATCTTCCCGGTTCGGCGTCAGTCGATACCTACCTGAACATCCCAGCAATCCTGGCCGCAGCGAAACGGACTGAAGCGGATGCGATCCACCCGGGCTACGGATTCCTCGCCGAGAATCCTGAGTTCGCCGAGGCTGTTATCAATGCAGGTTTGACGTGGGTTGGGCCGCCACCGGAAGCAATCCGAGCGATGGCCCTAAAGGTGGAAGCCAAGAATGCTGCAGCAGCCGCAGGTGTTCCGCTAGTGCCTGGCGCCGAGCTGGCGAGTGATCTGTCGGAGGCCGACATTGCGCAGCGAGCAGGTCAAGTCGGATACCCAGTGATGATTAAGGCTTCTGCCGGTGGTGGCGGCAAGGGTATGCGGATCGTCAACGACGAAAGCCAACTTATTGAAGAAGTCGAAGGTGCTCGACGCGAGTCACAGTCGGCATTTGGTGATCCCACGGTGTTCTTGGAACGCTACCTCCCGCGGTCACGTCACGTTGAAGTTCAGGTGTTTGGTGACACTCACGGGAACTACCTGCACTTGTTCGATCGCGAGTGCTCCATCCAGCGTCGACACCAAAAGATTATCGAGGAGGCACCCTCACCTGGTACGACCGACGCCACCAGAGAACGGATGTACGCGGCCGCACTATCCCTAGCTGCTCGGATCGGTTATGTGGGAGCCGGAACCGTGGAGTTCCTAGTCTCCGGAGATGGTGACGCGCAGGAGTTCTTTTTCCTCGAAATGAATACTCGCCTCCAAGTGGAGCATCGAGTCACGGAGGAGATCACTGGGACCGACTTGGTCCAATGGCAGATCTTGGTAGCCCAGGGCAAAGAGTTCACCGTTGAGCAAGATGATTTAGAGGTCCAGGGTCACGCCATTGAGGTTCGGCTATACGCCGAAGACCCGTCACAAGGTTTCTTACCTAGTGTCGGACGCATCAGCGTCTTCCACTCGCCCGAGTCAATGGGTGCGATCGTTGACGCGTCGTATTCGAGTGGAGATACGGTTCCTCGGTTCTATGACCCGTTGCTAGCAAAGATCGTCACTGGCGGACCGGATCGGCAAACGGCGACGCAGGAAATGCTGCGGGCTCTCGCGGAGACAACTGTCACCGGAATCGTGACCAACCGGGACATGCTGATGGCCATTCTCGGTTCCTTTCCCTTTTTCGCGGGTGACACCACGACTGCATTCCTTGACGAGCATCCTTCGCTTTTGGCAGGAAGCCTGGTACCAGAGGGACAAAATCCTCCGGTTGCTTCGGTGATCGCGGCGGCATTCCATCACTTGGACACCATGGAGCAGCCAGACAACTGGTTCACCGGACTTTTTGCCGGGAACTTAACCAGTGACCCAGTTCCACCCAGGTTCCGTAATGTGTCAGGCACTCCCGGATTCTTAGGTTTGCAGTTTGGGGGCGGCGGCGAAACTAGAAGGATTTGGGTGCTTTTCGAGGCCGCCCGAGATCATCACTGGCGGATATGGCTCAACCCAGCTGAAGAACCCTATGGCGATGAACGAGAGTACATCGGCGAAGTTCGGGTCGTTCGGCCCGAACCAGATAGTGACTCACTGCCCGATGAATACCTACTAATCGAAATCGACGGCCTCGTCACCAAGGTCAGTACCGACGAGGATGCGGGTGGAATCCGAGTTGGTGGTGTCGACGGACGATTCCAGTTCATGCCTGTGACGGTGGGCGAACAAGTCGACTCTGCCGGTGGAGATCAGGGTCCGGTCTCACCGTTACCAGGTACTGTTGCGGCCGTCGAAGTGAGCAGCGGACAAAAAGTAGTTGAGGGCGAAACGCTCGTGGTCCTCGAGGCCATGAAGATGGAGCACAAGATAGCGGCCGACAGCGACGGAGTTATCGACGACGTATTGGTGAAGCCAGGACAGTCAGTTGAAGCCCATCAGGTTCTTGTAACTTTTGCTTCCGGTGACAGCGATGAGTGAAGTACGCCGACCGGTTCGGATAGCCAACTGCTCCGGCTTTTTCGGGGACAGACTTTCCGCAGCGAGAGAGATGGTTGATGGCGGGCCCATCGACGTTCTCACCGGAGACTGGCTAGCGGAACTCACCATGCTCATTCTTGCTCGGCAACGGATGAAGCATGGTGCCGGCTCAGGCTACGCCCGCACTTTCCTCACTCAAATGAAAGACGTTCTCAGCGATTGCCTCGATCGAGACATCAAGGTCGTCACCAACGCAGGCGGGCTCGACCCACAAGGCCTAGCCGACGCCTTAAAGGAGGTGGCCGAAGAGGCTGGGCTCGATCTGAGCATTGCTGTAGTCACCGGCGACGACATCTCTGGGCGCGTTGAGGACCTTACCAAGTCAGGTGAGGAATTCCGCAATCTCGATACGGGCGAAAATTTCGCCGACACCGGACTCCCAGCACTGGCGGCCAACGCATATTTAGGAGGTCGCGGAATCACCGCGGCTTTGGCTGCGGGTGCAGATGTAGTCATAACGGGTCGAGTTACCGATGCTGCGCTCGTCATTGGCCCCAGCGCCTGGTGGCATGGTTGGGACTATGACAACGCGGAAGATTTGGATCGCCTCGCAGGTGCTTTGGTAGCAGGTCACGTCATCGAATGTGGGGCCCAAGCAACTGGAGGAAATTTTGCTTTCTTCAATGACGTGCCCGGGTTGGACAATGTAGGTTTCCCGATCGCTGAGATCGGAGCTGAAGGTACTTGTGTGATCACTAAGCACCCTGGCTCCGGTGGTTTGGTGAGTCCAGGAACCGTAACTGCGCAGTTGTTATACGAGGTCGGCGATGCGGTTTATCTGAATCCAGATGTCAGCGCGGATTTCCGCACAATCTCGTTACATCAAGTGGGGCGAGACCGCGTTCAAATCTCGGGAACGGTCGGTCTGCCGCCACCGGATCGGCTGAAAGTTTCCCTCAACTATCTGGGTGGATTCCGTAACTCCATGACCTTGGTTCTGACCGGATTGGATATCGAGGCGAAAGCCGATGCAGCATTGCGAGTTATCGCAGATGTTGGTTTAGCTGATGCCAAACGTTCGGCAACCGAGTTGGCGGCTATGAGTCGTTTGCCAGTTGCAGAGTTGACCGTTGATTTAATGCGAGCGGATCAGGACGATCCCGAATCGCTCGCATCAGCCCAAGCTCATCTGAGACTGAC
>JAOZTQ010000009.1:7582-13597 GCA_029939085.1 Candidatus Nanopelagicales bacterium | reverse complement strand
GAGCGACAGCAAGTCGACGAAGAGTCTCAGGTTCGAGTTCCGTTGGGTTGGATTGCGGGGGCAAGAAGCGGGGACAAAGGCGGTAACGCCAATGTCGGCGTTTGGATCCCAGACCCGGTGGAGATAGAAGCAGTCGCGCTGGCCGCTGGTGAGGCGGATGCCCTAGTCGATCCGCTGGTTATGACTTCTGAGGATGTAACTCAGCTGTGGGAAGTTGATGATGCGCTCTCAGTTTCAGATCAGGCCAGCGAACGGGCCGATCGCACTTATGACTGGCTGCGTAATCTCCTTGAGCAGCCGGGCTCTATCGAGCGGTTGATTCCCGAGGCTTCGGGTCTTCCCATACGTGTGGTTGCACTGCCAAATCTGCGTGCCGTGAACATAGTGATTACCGGATTATTGGGTAAAGGAGTCAGCGAAAACGCATCGCTGGATCCGCAGGCTAAAGGACTGGGCGAATACCTACGTGCTCGACAGGTCGGGTTTCCGCGAGACCTCTTGGATGACGATGCGCTGGGTGCGACATGAGTGCGCCACAGACCCGCCAACCGCGAACCAAACGGGGTGAACAAACTCGTGCGCGGTTGATTGCGGCTGCCCGAGGAGTATTTGAATCCCAGGGCTTTGCCTCGACACGTATGGGGGACATTTCAGCGGCTGCAGGCGTAAGTCATGGAACTGTCTACACCTATTTTCCGACTAAGGAAGATGTACTTGCTGCAACCGTGACTGAATCGGTGGATAACTTACGAGAATCGATTCGCACCGGAGACCTTACGGATCCGGTGGAACGAATAAGCAATGCCAACGCCCGCTATCTCGCTGCTTTTGGGGAAAACGCCAAACTTCTCCGAGTAGTCGAAGAAGTAGCAGTGGTAGACGATCGGTTCGCCCAGATTCTTGATGATCTGCGCCGTACGCATGTCGATCGGGTAGCCCAGCAAATCGCCCAACAGCAACGGCGCGGTCTCGCTGATTCGGATTTGGATCCACGTATCGCAGCCGCCTCGCTCTGCTCGATGGTGGAGGGATTTTCCCGACATTGGAGTGACATGGGAGCACCCGATGATCCGGATGGTCACATCACGTTGACCCGGATTTGGCAGCGTGCACTCGGGCTGTCCACCTCGAAGCAAAAAACCTACAACAACCAATCACATCAGGAGGGTCAAGATGCAGTTCACATCTGAGCACGATCAATTTCGAAAGGTTGTTCGCGCCTTCGTCGAGAGCGAGATTAATCCGTATGTAGATGAGTGGGAGCAAGAGCGAATCTTTCCCGCACACGAGTTGTTCCCGAAGTTGGCAGAAATCGGTGCCTTCGGCCTTGAGTACGACGAGAAGTATGGCGGTCAAGGAGCGGATCACTCCTTCACGACAGTATTCATGGAGGAACTGGGGTACTCCTGCGACTGTGCAGGTGTCCCCATGGCAATCGCAGTACAGGCAAGTATGGCGACACCGTCGCTGCACAACTTCGGGTCCGAAGAGTTGAAAGAGAAGTACCTGAAGCCAGCGATGCTGGGTCAACAGGTCTGTTCGGTAGCCGTGTCGGAACCTGACGCTGGATCCGACGTCTCGGGGATTAGAACCAAGGCCGTTCGTGATGGAGATGATTGGATCATCAACGGACGGAAGATGTGGATTACGAACGGTTCCCAGGCCGATTGGATCTGCCTTTTGGCCCGCACCTCCGATGAAGGGGGCTTTGCGGGAATGTCCCAGATCATCGTTCCTACTGATTCGCCCGGATTCGAAGTAACTCGAACGATCGAGAAGATGGGGAACCACTCCTCAGATACGACGGAGTTGCTATTCGAAGATGTCCGAGTCCCCGTGGCAAACACCATCGGTGAACCGGGCCGTGGCTTCCAACAGCAGATGATGCAGTTCCAAGATGAACGCCTCGTTGGTGCCTACATGGCTGCCATGGGTGCGAAACGCGCTTTGGAGCGAACGATCGACTACCTCCAGATTCGGGAAGCGTTCGGGAAGCCGCTGCTCGCCAACCAGTACCTGCAGTACAACCTCGCTGAACTAATCGCCGACGTGGACATGATGGTCACGTATAACCGTGAGGCGGCTCGCCGCTTTGCTCTCGGCGAGAATGTCACCCGAGAAGCCACTATCGCCAAGCTCAAGGTTGGAAAGTTGGCACGCAAAGTCGCCGACGCAGTGGTTCAGTACCACGGTGGTATGGGTTACGCGGAAGAAAACTGGCCCGCGCGATACATGCGCGACGCACGGTTGATTTCAATCGGTGGTGGCGCTGATGAAGTCATGTTGCGCATCATCTCGATGCTCGAAGGTATGGACCGACGCCGATGAGTGAAACCTCTGCGGAAAAGGTTGTCCTAGAAGTCGAGTCGGGCGCTGCGACAATTCGGTTCAACAGAGCTGAAGCGCGCAATGCGCTGGACCCGGAGTCGATGTCGTTGCTGTCGCAGCATCTAGAGACCGCGGCGAAGGCGGACGATATTCGTGTTGTCGTGCTCACTGGAACTGGGAGCACCTTTAGTGCCGGTGCGGACCTCAAGGCCGCTCTCGCAGGTTCGGAGGGAGGCTTTACCAAAAGCGGACCCGAAGCTATGGCGGATCTGCTCACGCAGATTGCAGATCATCCCAAACCAACAATCGCTCGGGTCCAAGGCAATGTATATGGCGGTGGAAATGGATTGGTTGCTGCATGCGATCTCTCCGTTGCGAGTGATGAGGTCCGTTTCGCATTCAGTGAGGTGCGACTGGGGTTAACGCCAGCGGTCATTTCCGTCGTATGTCTGCCGAAAATGCGCCCGGCCGATGCCGCGGAACTATTTCTTACCGGCGAGCGTGTGTCGGCGGAGCGAGTCCAGCTTGCTGGCCTCATCAACGCTGCCGTACCAGCTGATGCCCTGGACGGTGCCGTTAACCGGTGGGTGGAGCAACTCCGATTGGGTGGCCCGGAAGCCTTAACGGGAACAAAAGAGCTATTGCGTCGCGTACCCACAATGTCACGGGCTGACGGATTTACTCACACGGCGGAGCTTTCCGGTGGATTCTTCCGGTCGGCGGAAGCCCAAGAGGGTATGACAGCGCTCTTTCAGAAGAGAAAGCCCGAATGGGCGACGGACTAGGTCTTTCCCTACAGAGTTAGCAAATCGAGGGCGATTTATGCACCGATTTGCAATCGCCTAGGGCATGTTGGCCCGACAGGGGGCGGAGTGTTGTTGAATAGGGCTGTGGCTAAATCGGTAATGGTGGTGGAAGACGAGCCGGAGATCCGCCTCGTCCTAAGGACGTTCCTCGAGGACGAGGGTTATGCGGTCCTGGAAGCAGACACTGGCGAGAAGGCATTGACACTCGCCTTAGATGAGATCCCAGATGTTGTTCTGGTGGATCTACGGTTGCCCGGAATCCATGGGTTAGACGTGGTCCGATCGATGCGGGCAACGAGCACAGTACCCATCATCGTGGTGACGGCGCAGGCCGACAGCCACGATGTGGTCGCTGGTTTGGAAGCCGGAGCCGATGATTATGTGACCAAACCATTCGAGCCAAAAGAGCTTGGTGCTCGAATTAGAGCGCAGTTACGTCGCATAGCCTCCGAGACCGGAGAGCAACGACAGGATGTGGTTGCCTGTGGGCCGATCGTGATTCGCCCTGGGACGGCAGAGGCCTTTAAGGATGGTGAGCCACTCGCGTTATCTCGTACCGAGTTTCGGGTTTTGCAAGAACTCATTCAAGAGGGCGGCCGAGTACTTAGTCGGGATGATCTCCTGCGGCGAGTCTGGGGTTACGGGAACGCAGGTGATGGGCGCGTAGTCGACAACCTGATCTATCGGCTGCGAGCCAAGATCGAGGTTGATGCAGCCAAGCCCGAGCATCTCGTCACAGTGCGAGGTTTCGGCTACCGACTTAAGCCGTGAGCGAGACCACCCGAGGCCGTTGGGTCGGTCGCCGTGCCGGCTTGGCTAATCGGGTTGCGTTCGCGTTTTCGCTAATCTCGATGTTCGTGGCGTTAGTGGTCTCAGGCGCCACTTACATTGGCACGAATATTTATCTGCTGCAGGAACGCGAGGCCAGCGCGTTGCGTCAGGCGCAGGTTGATGCCCGGATTGTCGATGCTGCGCTACGAGACGACGTGCGGCCAGGGAAAGCTTTGGAACAGCTGCCGGTTATCGAAGACAACATCCCATTGCTGCTAATCGATGCTGATTGGTTCGGTGCCAGAGCCGATCTACCCCCTGAGGAGATTCCCGAAGCTTTGGTCGAAGCAGCCCGGACCGATGGGGGTGCGCAGCAACGCTTCGAAGCTAGTGACGGCGGCGTTTATTTGGGTATAGCCCTAGCGGTTGAAGGTGCTGTCTTCGTAGATCTGTTTCCGTTGCAGACGTTGGACACAGTTCTCAGTATTTTGGGTGGCGTCGTAGTTGTAGGCACAATCATTGCTTTCTTTGTTGGTGGTTTGGTAGGGAAGGCGGCTGGTAATCGCCTGCTGCGACCGCTGTCTGATGTTGCCGATGGCGCTCGTCAGATTAGATCTGGGGATTTGTCCGCGCGAGTTCCGATCCCACCCGATCCAGATATCTCCGCAATTTCGGTCGCATTCAACGATATGGCGGCGGCGGTCCAAAATCGATTGGAACGAGAGCGCCGATTCTCCGCGAATGTTTCTCATGAGCTGCGTTCTCCGTTGACGGGCATAGTCGGGACCACGGACTTACTGGAAAACCGCGTGGATAAACTTCCTGAACGTGAAGCAAATCTCGTCCGTGCATTGAGTCCGCAAGTCCGACGCTTCAGTGCCATGGTGCTGGATCTGTTGGAGATCAGTCGGATCGGTGGCGATCAGATTGTTCAACTTGAGTCGATTGAGGTCGGTCATTTGGTTGACGACCAGTTGCTGGCTCGTAATCTTCCGGTCTCCTTACGCGAAGGAGAGAACTTCGCAATGATGCTTGATCCACGACGCTTTGAGCGCATCGTTGGCAACTTGATCGACAACGCCCAACGGCATGGCGGTGGCGTTACCCGGATCGGAGTGGAACGCGCCGGCAACGGTTTGCGTCTTACCGTTGATGACGATGGACCAGGTGTTCCTGCGGAGATCGCGGATCAGATCTTTGAACCGTTTGCCCGCGGTGAAGGGGCACACAAAGACGGTGCGGGACTAGGGCTGGCGATCGTGAACGAACAAATAAGGTTGCTCGGTGGGACTGTAGAGGTCAGCGAAACACCATCTGGCGGTGCTCGATTTATCGTCGAACTGGCGGATCGGAGTCTGCGATGAGGAGATATCTTGCGGCCGTTCTGGGAGTCGTCGCTGCGCTGTTGCTGAGTGCATGCGGTGTGCAGGCAGACTCCGAACCGCGAGCGATTCCGTCTGAGGTCTTGGAAGCATTGAATCCGCAGGATCCAGCCGATGATTCCGGTGCGGTGGTGTACGAACTTTGGTTCGTACGTAACTCGAAGATTCTTCCTGTCGAGCGACGCAGCGAGAGTGAGGTCACCCCAGAGTTGGAACTTGAACAGCTGGAAGTTGGCCCCACCGAACCCGAGCGGGATGAAGGTTTGCGGACAGCCTTCGTCCCTGGCCTGGGCGAGACGTCCTTAGCCTCGACCGCGGAGTCACTTGACCTAACCGTACCGGCGGGCTTCAAACAGACTGCAGTCGTGTTGGACGATGCTTTTACTGACCTTCCAGGTGATGAGCAGTTGCTCCTGTTGGGTCAGGTTGTCTACACACTCGCGAACGAAGATGACGAATCGGTGCTGTTCGTCAACAGCAGTGGGATAGCTGTGGGTGTTCCGCTACCGAACGGAAAACTCAGTAGTGGTGCGGTGAGGCGGGGCAACTACGCATCACTGGTCGCAGACTCGGTGGACGCCTTGGTTGAGCGGTGAGGGTGGGATTCGAACCCACGGCACGCAGTACGTGCACTGGTTTTCAAGACCAGGTCCTTAGGCCACTCGGACACCTCACCTAGTGCATCAAACGATCGAGACTTCGGCTTACCGAACGGTTTGATCGTCAAA
>JAOZTQ010000009.1:0-7482 GCA_029939085.1 Candidatus Nanopelagicales bacterium | reverse complement strand
GCTGCCGGTGCGATAGACGTCAACGACATCGTGGAACGTGTTGACGTTAACGAACTTGTTGGTCGGGTTGATATCGACGAGCTGGTTCAAAAAGTTGATGTGGACGGGGTGATTGACCGAGTCGATGTCAACAAGGTCCTCGATCGGGTGGATCCGGACGATGTGTTGGATCGAGTGGACCCGGATCGACTTCTGGACCGAGTCGACCCGAACCGGCTTCTGGACCGAGTCGACCCAGATCAGCTGCTCGATCGAGTAGATCCCGACCGGCTACTGGACCGGGTGGACCCAAATCAACTCCTGGACCGAGTTGATCCTGATCGACTGCTTGATCGTGTCGACGTAAACCGGCTGATGGACCGCGTAGATGTAGATCGGCTGATGGACCGCGTAGATGTAAAGGGTCTAGTCGATCGCGCTGGAGTTGCGGACATCGTGGGTGACACCACCGGGCAGATGGCTGGTTCCGTGCTGGACGCTGCGCGAAGGCAAGTAGTTGCAGTTGACGAGATCGTCGGCAGAGTCGCCTACAAGATAATTCGCCGAGATCCAGATAGCGTGCCTGAGGGACCGGCAGCATTGGCACAAAGGTTCTCTCCTGATGAAAAGGGCCGGGGCGTAGTACAAGGGCATTACGCCGGTCCCGTGAGTCGACTGCTTTCCTTCCTTATTGACGTATTCGTCTTCTCAAGCCTCTACACGGTAGTGAGTGCCGGAATATTTTTCTTAGTGAACAACGTCATTCAGGTTCAGGTCCAATCAGATTCATTACCAACCTGGGCGACCCTGCTCAGCTACTTGATTTGGATCTTTACCTACATATTTGTCACTACATTGCTATTCGGACGCACGGTGGGCAAAGGCATCGTTGGGTTGATGATCGTTGATCGACAAGGCGGTCCGATTTCGGCGAAGGAAGCACTCGTACGTGTGCTGTCTTTCCCGTTGTCACTGGCCTTTTTGGGTCTTGGTCTTTTGGGGATTGTTTTCGGGTCCGAACGACGTGCCTGGCATGACAAAATTGCGGGAACTGCAGTTGTTTACGACTGGGGTCGCCGATCAGCGGCCCTCCCAGCCCCGCTCACGAGTTGGATAGAACGAAAATCTCACGACAAGTCAGCACCGCAGCCCTGACTTGCGAGGTTCGAGGTCGATAGGGTGCGGTCATGAGCGTCACCAAAGTTGCATTCCTCACCGCTGGCGGATTAGCGCCTTGCCTCTCAACCGCCCTCGGAAATCTAATCAAGCGCTACACGGAAGTGAATCCTGAGATTGAGCTGATCGCGTACCTTGATGGCTACCAGGGCCTCCTACGTGGCGAGTCGATTCAGATCAGCCAAGAGGTGCGGGAACGAGCCGACGTCTTGACTCGTTTTGGTGGAAGTCCGATCGGGAACAGCCGCGTAAAGCTCACCAACGTCGCCGACTGTGTGGCGCGAGGGCTGGTGGCCGAGGGGGAGAATCCACTCCAGGTCGCTGCGGAACAGCTCACGCAGGACCACGTCGACGTCCTCCACACCATCGGCGGTGACGATACCAACACTACGGCTGCAGATTTGGCGGCATACCTACACGAGAACGACTACGAGTTGACCGTGGTTGGGCTACCCAAAACTATCGATAATGACGTCTTTCCTATAAAACAAACTCTGGGAGCCATGACGGCAGCGGAACAAGGCGCACTCTTCGCTAGAAACATTGTTGCGGAGCATGGCGCTAATCCTCGGGCCCTGATCATTCACGAGGTTATGGGTCGGAACTGTGGTTGGCTCACCGCCGCTACTGCGCGCATGTATCGGCAGTGGCTCTCGGAGCAGGAGTGGGTCCCCGACGTCCTATTGGATCGTGAGCGGTGGGACGTCCACGCGGTCTATGTCCCAGAGATGGAACTCGATATTGCCGAAGAGGCTGAGCGACTGCGCAGTCTCATGGATCGAATCGGTAATGTCACCATCTTCCTGTCTGAAGGTGCTGGCGTAGAGCAGATCGTCGCTGAGTTGGAATCCACTGGTCAGGAAGTCCCTAGAGATGCATTTGGTCACGTCAAGTTGGACAAGATCAACCCGGGCTCATGGTTTGGCGAGCAGTTCAGCGGCATGATCGATGCGGAGAAAACTCAGATTTGGAAGAGTGGGTACTTTTCTCGGGCAGCGCCGTCAAATGCTGCCGACATAGAACTGATCGGTAAGTGTGCAGATGTCGCCGTGGACTGCGCACTCCGTGGCGAGAGCGGGGTCATTGGAGAAGATTTCGAACGCGGTGATGAACTGCGAGCCATTGAGTTCCCGCGGATCAAGGGCGGCCGTCCCTTTGACATCGACGAGCCGTGGTTCGAAGAGCTGCTTGCGGACATCGGGCAGCCCAAAGGTGCGAAGTTGGAGACGGGCCACTGAATCTTCCAGTTGCAGAACTTCTCACCGAACTGGGTGTGGGAATAGTCATCATTATCGTGCTGTCCGCAGCTATAGGAATCTGGGCAGTGCACTGGCCAAATGCTTGGGTGGATCGAGACATCGGTTTATTGCGGATGACGCGGTGGGATTCGTTGCCCGGCTATGAACGGGTTGGCATTCTTTGGTGGAAACGTAATTTTCCCGAAGGCGGAAATTGGGCGGGTGGAAAGTCGAAAAACCGACTGCCTGATCTCGCCGACATTACGGCGATAAATGGTTATATCCGGGAAACCCGTCGAGCCGAGTGGGTGCATTGGATCTCTTGTCTGACCTGGTTGCCCACGTTGCTTTTTGCCACCTGGTGGATTGTTTTGGTCCTCGCGGTATTGACCATCATTCTCAATGGAATACCTATCGCGATACTGCGATATAACCGCAAGCGCTTGTACGGCGTGATCGCCGATCTTGACCAGGCTGAACCGGCCTAGTCGTGATACCAGCCGTTAATCGACATCTTCCATACGGAAACCCAACTTCAGGGTGACCTGAAAATGATCGACCTCGTCGTTTCTGACGTAACCCCGCACTTGAGTCACTTCAAACCAGTCAATGTGGCGGACGGTCTTGGCAGCACGTGAAAGCCCATTTCTGATTGCTTGATCAACACCGTCCGGGCTGGTGCCCACAATTTCGCTGAAGCCGTACGTCCGGTTGGGCATAGTTTCCTCCGTATGTGCAGGTATCGCCCTTCACATTAGAGAGTTACGACCGATTTCGCTGGGCCTTTGTTGCGGTTGTGCCGGGCTCATGTGACCGGCGACCGCAGTTCTAATCAGTCAAGCGGGGTAATACCAGTGTGGGAACTCGAGTGGCACGGACGATCTTGTAGTTCATGTCACCGAGGAAAACTCTGCGCAAAATCCCGCGAGATGAAGGTACGAGTAATAGATCGCCACCATTCCAGTCCATTCGGCTTATCGCGTCGCTGACGGTATCGCCTTCCAGCACCTCATGGTCGATAGGCAGGTCAGCAAGATCCGAATCAGTTAGGGCCTCGGCCTGTGTCGCGCGTGCGCTGTTGACTGCATCTTCCAGAAGCTCCCGGTCAATGTTCTTGGGTAACCCGGCTAATGACATCCGGTTGTGCAGCACGATCGTCAGCACTACAAGCGGTAAGCCGCTGCTCTGGGCGAACTTAGCGGCAGTGCGCAGTGTGCGCTTTCCTTCCTCGCCACTGCCGAGGGCAACGACTACCCGATCTAGTTTCGTAACGTCTCTGCGCCGAAATCCCATAGGCGCGAGAACTATTGGAGTCGATGCACCATGCAACAACTGGTTGGCAGTGCTGCCGATGGTGAACCGATCAAGTGATCCGCCCGGAGCGCTCCCGATGACGATCCAGTCGCTATCTTGATCGTGGGCAAAGTCTGTTAGCCCGTGACCGCTCGATCGGTGACCAGTGATTCCCGTTGCGCATCCAGAGACACCGAACTTCTCATTCATCTCGGTCGCTGATCGATTTACGATCCGATCGGCTTGCTCCTCGGAGTAGGCCTCCCAGTCGAAATCGACCCCGGCTCGAGCGATGTATTGGTGGTGGTTGTTGTATACGTGCACTGCCGTCGGGTCGACGTCAGGGAAGGTTCGAGCAATAGCTGCACCAAGTGCTATTGCGTCGGTGGTTGCTTCGTCGTCGCCAACCCCAATGGCGAGCTTCATCGCGGTCCTCCTGATGTCCAAGTGCGTGCAGATAAGACGCTAGCGGTCACCTTGGGATGATGCGCACCCAAAGATTGATCCTGCTCAGGAAGGTCAACGTATGAGTTCTGGAATCGGATCCAGTCTGGGTCCGTGCCGGTAACGACCGTGACATCCATGTAGCTGGTGGGAGCCGTTGAGTGCCCGGGAATTCCTCGGACCAGGCCCTAATCGCCAATGCCGGAGCCACTTTTGTGATGGCAGCAGCCACAACAACCGCGGAGATGGAGGGATTTGAACCCTCGAGAGGTCTTAAAACCTCAACCCGCTTAGCAGGCGGGCGCCATAAACCAGACTAGGCGACATCTCCACGCCACTGGATTACCGCAGCTGGTAATCAGTGACTGCATTAGGGTACCTGAATCGATTTCCGCCCTTTAGGCTGGCGAAGTGATTCAACTTCCTGTCCCGTCACGGATCTGGCACCCGGAGGCAGGTCATGACCGCGGACGCACTCCCTATTTTGAAGGTTGGTACGTGAAACTGGTGAGTCTGGACCGCCAGTTTCGGGTCGCCATTATTCCCGGTCTTTTCCGGTCAGACGAAGGCGAGGCCGAGGCCTTTGTGCAGGTCCTCGACGGTGCCAGCGGCCGCAGTTGGTATGTGTCGTATCCGGCCGAAAGTTACCGTGCCGCGACAGATCGGTTTGGGGTGCAGGTAGGGCCGAACCGTTTCACCGCACAAGGCGCAGAGTTGGACTTGTCCGCAGCTGGTTTGAGACTTCAGGGTTCGGTCCGGTTCACTAGTCCGTTGGACCGATGGCCAGTGACGCCACGATCACCAGGGGCTATGGGTTGGTATGCCTATGTCCCTGCCATGGAGTGCTATCACGGCGTTGCCTCGTTTGGGCACGGTTTGTCAGGTGAGCTGAGCTTCGGCGACGAATCGGTCGACCTGGCAGGTGGTAGGGGTTACATCGAACAGGACTGGGGTCAGGCGTTTCCTTCAGGTTATGTCTGGATGCACTCAAATCATTTTGATGATCCCGATATCTCGCTCATGGCCTCAACGGCTCTAATCCCTTGGCTCCGGGGCACTTTTCGAGGTTTGCTTATCGGTCTCCGTACCGGATCTGACTTCTACAGATTTGCCACCTATAGCGGGGCCCGAACTGACGAACTACACATTGACGATGAGCACGTCAGGTTGAAGGTCAGTGATCGTTCCGGACGGTGGCTACATCTTTCGGCGGAGCGGGTTGGCGGCGCGCTGCTACATGCACCGATTCGCACTGAGATGCACCGTCGCGTCGAAGAGACTCTCGATGCCACCATTCAGTTGCGATTCGGGAAAGGCCAGGACACCCTGCTAGATCAATCTGGTGAAGTCGCCGGATTGGAAGTTCACGGTGATATTCCCGCCCTGGTGGGGACCAGCGACAAGTAACCGGCACAATGCAGTTATGCCAAGAATCGGTTTAGTTTCAGTCGGAGCCATTGCGGGGGCCATGGCAGCCGGGGCGGAGTCGTTACGGCCGAGTCTGACGCCTCGCTCAACCGTGCACCAGACTTTGGTCACAGCCGCCATGGCATCAACTGGCGCGCTTGTTGGTTCGGCATTGGGCGCCGCCTTGCAGCAGAGGAACACAAAGTCACGGCCAGCCGTTCGCGCTGGTGTTCTTGGCAGTGGTGCAATCGTCGCGGCAGTGCGGGGTTCCAAACATGCGAAAGCGCAAGCGGCGTCTTTCCCCGAGTGGGGTCATGTCGATGGCAACGATTTTCTTGGCGTGGGCGCCGGTACGGCAGCTGCACTGAGTGTCACTGCAATGTCCCGGATAGCTATCGCGGGCGTGGGCGCATCAGGCCGCGCACTGTCACGGCGCTTCGTTGGCCCCTCTTGGATCTGGAATGCGATGGTGGGTGCGGCCGTCGTCACAGGCACTGCGGCCAGCGGACGGTTAGCGATGAAGCGACTTAAGTCATCTCTTGCGGAAAATGGACGCGGAGCCGACAAAGCGTTAGTCGGCGCACCAGATGATCGGTATGTCACTGGGGGCCCGGGATCGCTAGTCGAGTACGACTCGCTTGCTCGAGAGGGGCGTCGTTTCGTGCACTGGCGAGTCTCCGCTAAGGAGTTGGCAGTGGCGGGGGACACTCACTCTAAGGAACCGCTTCGCGTCTTCATTGGTTATGACTCGTCCGAAACACTTGCGGGTCGCGTCGATTTAGCGATGGCCGAACTTGAACGTCTCAACGCTTTTGAACGCAAACACCTGCTGGCGATATGCCCTGCCGGATCTGGATACGCGAACTCAGTGCCGGTCGAGGCGATGGAATTTTTCACCAGCGGCGATTGTGCCAGCGTTGTCGTGCAGTACGGATTACTGCCCTCAATGTTTTCACTCAATCTGATCCCTGATGCCGCAGACGGTTACCGGTTGTTACTTGATCGCATTCGACAACGCATCGCGGCCATGCCCTCCGAAGATCGCCCCTTATTGCATCTATATGGAGAGAGTCTTGGCGCCAATATTGCTCAGGTTGCGCTAGAGCGGAACCCCGCCCTGGCGGATGCCGATCGAACCACGATCACCGACGTTGACTCTGTTCTTTTTGTTGGTAGTCCGGGTGGCACTCACTTACGCGATGAATTGGCTGGTAACCCTCAAGTCGTTCATGTAGATCGTTGGCAAGATCTTCCGGCGAATCCGCCGGCTGGCTGTCAATTTTGGTTTCTGGATCATGATGCTGACCCGGTCACGAGATTTCAGATGGCTTTGGCGCGACGTCAGCCACATTGGTTGTCACACGAACCCCGAGGGCGCAATATCCCAGCGGATATGAAGTGGTTCCCGATCCTTACCTGGCAGCAGGTACTACTCGATGTTGCTTATGCGACTCAGGCACAATCCGGGGTATTCAGATCGCTGGGGCATGACTACCGCGCAGATCTAACACCTTTAGTGGCCGCGGCCTACCGGCCCACTGAGGCTGATCGAGTGACGAAGGTTCAGGGAATCTTAGTCAAGCGAGAAGTAGCCAGAGACAAGCTACTAGCGGATGCGGAGCGCTGATCCGGCGAGACAACCGCCGTCGATTCGGTCCGGTATCTCTCCGAGATAGTCGGCTGGTAGCCGGATACCAAGTCCGACGACGTCAGTGGTTAGACTGTAAATGAGCGCCCGTAGCTCAACGGATAGAGCGTCTGACTACGGATCAGAAGGTTTGGGGTTCGAATCCCTACGGGCGCGCTCCCTTTCCTCATCGGTTGCTTTCTTCTGAATCGGGGTAGAGCCGTTTCTCCGAGTCTCGTCGTTCGGACTCGGCGACGACTTAACCAGTTCGACCCGTATCGACCGATACGCTCGAGCCAATGAGTAAGAAGTGGATAG
>JAOZTQ010000117.1 GCA_029939085.1 Candidatus Nanopelagicales bacterium | reverse complement strand
ACCGTTAATACCTCCCCCGACGATTAAGACGTCAAATACGCCGGAGTCAAGTTTCGAAATGTTGCTGTCGCGCAATCCCATGAGGAAAAACTAGGGCAATACCGCTAGTGGTGCGCGATGACCGGGAGGGTTAGTGTCCGATTCCAGAGATGTCGGACGAATCAATCCATGAACCGCGGCCGAAGTGCACCCTCTGCGCGCCGTTGTGCAGCACGCCAGTAACGAATCGGGAAGCTCAACGCCTGGTATTGCCTGCCAGCCACACTGATCGGTTTTCCATTGCGTGAATCCCGCAAGGCACGGTCCACGACGTCGGAGACATCCAGCCAGAGCCATTCGGGGGCCTGGGAAACGTCCATATCAGCCCGACTGTGGAATTCGGTATGAGTCAGACCAGGGCACACCGCGGTAGCGGCGACTCCGGTCCCAGCAAGTTCGTGCGACAGTCCTTCGGTGAAGGTTGTCACCCACGCCTTAGCGGCACTGTAGGTGCCGCTGGTCATCCAACCAGCGATGCTGCTGATGTTTATTACTCCACCTGACTTGCGTTCGACCATGCCCGGTAAGGCAGCGTGACTGAGACGCATGGTTGCCGTGACCATCACGTCGATCATTTGTTGTTCGGCCGCAAGATCGCCATCGACGAAACCTTCGCGGATTCCAAATCCGGCATTGTTCACAAGAAAATCGACTGGTGTATCGGATTTGCTGAGCCGGTCGGCAACTAGATCGACCTGATCACGCTGGGCAAGGTCGGCGCTCATTACTTCGACGGATATGCCGTGAGTTTTGGAAAGTTTGGCAGCTACTCGCTCTAATCGGTCACGATCTCGGGCAACCAGAATCAGGTCATGTTTTTCGGCGGAAAAGCGTTCAGCGAAAGCGAGGCCGATTCCGGATGATGCTCCGGTGATAAGTGCAGTGGACATTTCTCGAGGTTACGCCCCTCGTTTTCGCCCTACTCCTGGCGGATAGGCGTTACTTGCGTCACATATGCTGTGACTTGCGGCACACCGATGTCGCCGTTTGGTCGGCATCCGCGTACGCTCTGAGCAAGGCAATGGAGGATAAATCGTGTCTTTGCTGTTCAACCCAAGCACCTATGACCCATCTAGTTTCGACCCGGAAACTCAACGGCAGCTGAAGTTGCTGATTGATTTTTTCGAGAACAAAGGGAAGAACCTGAGCAAGGAGGAGTTCTACTCCGGAGTCTGGTATTCGGACTTTCTTGAGATGGTCGCCGATGAGGGAATCTTTTCGACTTTCGGTACACCCTCGGAAATCGGTGGGCTACTCGGTGGTGGCGAAGGTGCTGAAAAGGCCCGCTGGGATATGGCTCGGATCAATGAGCTGAATGAGATTCTCGGCTTCTACTCTCTTGCTCATTGGTATGTCTGGCAGGTCAGTGTTCTTGGTCTCGGGCCGGTATGGACCAGTGAAAATGACGAAGCCCGTGCCGCAGTAGGCAAAATGTTGGAGGCGGGCTCCATCTTTGGATTCGGGCTTTCCGAAAAGGAACACGGCGCCGACATCTACTCCAGTGACATGATCCTGAGCCGCTCCGGTGAGGGGTGGACCGCTAGCGGTGGTAAGTACTACATCGGTAACGGCAACAAGGCTGGGCGGTTGAGTGTCTTTGGCAAGTTTGCCGATGATGATCCCGAGTACCCAGGTGAGTACGTTTTCTTTTTAGTTGATACGCAGCACGAGAAGTACGAACTTCTCAAGAACGTCGTTCACTCGCAGATGTATGTCGCAGCTTTCGACTTACATGAGTACCCCGTTTCCCGTTCGGACATCTTGCACGTCGGAAAGCCCGCCTGGGACGCGGCACTTGCGACGGTCAATGTCGGCAAGGTGAACTTAGGCTGGGCCAGCATCGGGATCGCAGAGCACTCGTTCTATGAGGCAATCACGCACGCAAACAATCGGATCCTTTACGGCAACCGAGTCACTGACTTCCCCCACGTTCGGCGGATGCTGGCGGACTCGTATGCACGCATTATTGCCATGAAGATCTTCGCGGCGCGTTCGGCCGACTACTTCCGATGCGCATCAGAAGATGATCGCCGTTTCCTACTCTTCAATCCGATCACTAAGGCGAAAGTCACGAGTGAGGGCGAACGAGTAATCGATCTGCTTTGGGATGTTATCGCCGCTAAAGGCTTCGAGAAAGACACGTACTTTAGCCGGGCAGCAACCGACATTCGCGCGTTGCCAAAACTCGAAGGCACCGTGCACGTCAACATCGCACTGGTCTTGAAGTTCATGCCGGCATATTTGGGTGCCGCTCACGGAGCGGGTCAAGACTACGAGCCGATCCCGGTAAGGCAAGATGCAGCCGACGATGGTTATCTGTTCAAGCAGGGACCAGCGAGTGGACTGAGCAAGATCAAGTTTGCTGATTGGAAGCCGGCCTTCGAACGATTCGCGCATCTTCCGAATGTGAAGGTCTTCCTCGAGCAGATTGATGCATTGACCCAGTTGGTCATGACTGCTCCGCCGACTGAGGCGCAGCAGAAGGACCTGGATTACCTACAGGTCTTGGGTCAGCTGTTTGCTCAGGTCGTTTACGCGCAGTTGATCTGTGAGTCATCCGCTTTAGCTATGGACTCCGGCGAGATCCGTCCGGGCTCGGTAAGTCAGTTGGATCACTTGACTGAAGCGCACATCGATCGGATGTTCGCGGTCTTCATCCAGGACACAGCCGAGCAGGCAGTTGCGCTGCACGGCCAGGCTTCTGCGACTGATGATCAGCGCTCCGGTGCGCTGGGTCTGATTCGCAACCCGGTCATCGAGAAGGATGCAGAAGACGCTTTCGTTGCCGAAGTCCTTTCATACGATGGCGCTTACGAGTGGCGGCCGTGACGCCTCACCCGACCGAAGCGTCCCGTTCGCGGGATGCACTTCGTGAACAGATCCTGACTAAGGCTGTTGTGCATGGTGAAGTTACATTGTCCAGCGGTAAGCAGGCTGACTACTACGTAGATCTGCGGCGCGTAACTTTGGACGCCCAGGCTGCTCCGCTGGTGGGTCAGGTCATGCTCGATCTGACCGAGGACTGGGACTTCGACGCTGTAGGTGGTTTGACGCTCGGCGCCGACCCCATTGCTGCGGCGATGCTTCACGCTGCTGCCAACCGAGGGCGGACTCTGGACGCTTTTGTCGTTCGAAAGAGCGAGAAGACACATGGACTCCAGCGACGCATTGAGGGGCCGGATGTAGCTGGTCGCCGGGTCTTGGCCGTAGAAGATACCTCCACTACCGGCGGTTCGGTTTTGACCGCGGTGGAAGCGTTGACGGCGGCGGGTGCAGAGGTCGTGGGCGTGGCCGTAATCGTTGACCGAGGAGCTGCAGCGAAGGTCGAGCAGGCGGGGCTGGAGTATCGAACTGCCTATTCGTTGTCAGAGCTGGGTCTGACGTAGCGAGAGGCACTGGGGCGGTTTGCGGATTGGACGGTCCGGAATTTCAGGGGAAACGAACCCAACTTTTCTGCGGCGGATTCAGATTATTGACGTAGGTTAATCCTCGTCGGTGATTCCCTCGGCTGCTGCCGCTTTTTTCTCACGCCGGTGCCGTAGATATTCGATTCCGATCGGAATCACCGAAATAAAGACGATGAGCAAAATCATCGCCTCGAGGTTCTCTTTGACGACGGGAATGTTGCCTAAAAAGTAACCGGCCACGGTCAGCCCGGCAGCCCAGATCACTGCCCCCACCGCGGAGTAAATGAAATAGCGACGGAAGTCCATCCGAGCGACGCCCGCAATAGCGGTGATAAAGGTCCGGACGATCGGTACGAAGCGAGCTAATACGATGGCGCGGTTGCCATGTCGATCAAAGAACTCGTGGGTTTTGTCCACATATTCCTTTTTGAAAATCTTTGAGTCCGGTTTTTCAAACAGGCGGGGCCCAGCCTTCGCGCCAATCCAGTAGCCGGTTAGGTTGCCTAGCATCGCGGCCAGAGCCAAGATTGTGGCTGCGATCCAGAGTTGGAGATCAATAAATCCTTGAGCGATGAAAATACCGACCACGAATAGCAGCGAATCTCCGGGCAGAAAGAAACCAATCAAGAGACCACATTCAGCAAAGATTATGGCCACTGCGCCCCAAAAAGCCCAGGGTCCCAAGTTCGTGAGGAGCGTTTCTGGGTCGAGCCAGTCAGGTAATAGTGCTATCTGATCCATGAGATGAAAAGCATAACCTTTCGAGTCTGATTTCCGCCGAAGTTACTAGGTCAGTCCCATACGACTTCGACTTATCCCGACGATTAAGCCCCCAGACCAACGAGATCTGGGGGCTTAATACGACGACTATTGCTAGCTGAGTGCTTTAGCTTTGAGGTTGTCGAACTCCTCTTGGCTGATCACACCTTGATCCAGCAGTTGTTTAGCCTTGGCGATTTGTTCCGACGGATCTGATCCTGCGACATTGCGGATGTACTCGTCTTGAGCCTTCTTGATCGCTTCGGCTTCATTGGCCGAACGTTCCTGCATACCTTTACCTCGAGCGATGAGGTAAATCAACGCGGTGATCGGTGGGAAAATAATGAGGAAGAGAATCCACACTGCCTTTACCCATCCCGACGTCGTGTGATCCCGGAACAAGTCCGAGAAAATGTAGAAGAGGACTAGGAGAAAAGCGAAAAGAAGAAAAATCCACAAGGTCGTAAGAAATACCGAACCAAATGTGCTTGTACCGTCCACGAGGGCACCTTTCAATAGCTATGTCGATCCAGCGTAGCAACGCGACTTGGATGCGCTTCGCTCCCACGCGGCATGATGTGTTGTACTTCATCTATCGTCTGAGTTGCATTACGGGTGACATCGTTGGTCGCTGCAGAGGGAGAGCCGGTGGCTACAGAGCAAGATCAAGTGAAATCGGATGACGGATCCGGTAGAGATATCACCATCATTCTGCAGACTCGCAACGTATGGCGTGTTTCCTTCGCAGTTTTCGGGGTCATTGCGGTTGCCCTGTTTCTCAAGTTCATTCTCGAAGATGGCGGCAGCGTCATCTTTACGGTTCTGATCGCTTGGTTTGCTGCTATTGCCATGGCGCCCGCTGTCGATCGGATGTCACGTCGG
>JAOZTQ010000116.1 GCA_029939085.1 Candidatus Nanopelagicales bacterium | reverse complement strand
CTGCTGCATCTTTCGGATCTACACATGACGCCTGATCAAGGCAGAAAGAAACAATGGGTCTCTCGTTTAGCAGAGTGGGAACCCGATCTCGTAGTTGCTACGGGTGATTTCCTCGCTCATCCGGCCAGTGTTCCAGTAGCGCTAGATGCGCTAACACCGCTTTTGGACGTTCCGGGTCTCTTCGTCCTGGGGAGCAACGACTACTTCGCTCCCAAACCTGGCAATCCCGCCAGTTATTTGCGAGGACCATCTCAGTTAGCGGGTAATCGACAATCTCTTCCTTGGGGAGATCTGGTGGCCGGACTCACCGCTGCTGGTTGGATTGATCTCGACAACCATCGCGCTGACCTAAAACTGGGCCAGTTAACTCTCGACGTCCGCGGCGTAGATGATCCTCACATAGAGTTGGATGACTACGCCGCAGTTGCCGGCAACTTCGACTTCACCGCTGATCTCCGCCTCGGTGTGACGCATGCGCCCTATCGCCGAGTTCTTGACGCAATGAGCGAAGACGGAGCCGATCTCATTTTGGCCGGGCATACGCATGGCGGTCAGCTTCGTCTTCCTGGATATGGGGCCCTCGTCACCAACTGTGATGTCCCGAGACAGATGGCGCGGGGTCTGCACCAATATCCTGCACAACTGCCTGGCGCGACCTGGTTGCAAGTTTCAGCGGGCTTAGGCCAGTCACCGTACGCACCTATTCGTTTCGCATGTCCGCCAGAGGCTGTGCTCTTGACACTGGTCGGGAGCGATTACAGCGACGGCCCACCGCTGGGCTAAACTGATCCGGCGCACGGGGTGTGGCGCAGCTTGGTAGCGCGCTTCGTTCGGGACGAAGAGGTCGCAGGTTCAAATCCTGTCACCCCGACGCTTAGAACCCTCGGAAACCCCAATGTTTCCGGGGGTTTTCATTACAGGATGACCTCGGTCCGGTTAGCGCCCCGTTCCGGCGTACACCACTGCTTCACCATCGGCGTCCAGTCCAAAAGCCGTATGCACTGCTCGGAGTGCATCCTCCGCTCGTTCGGTACGAGTAACGACTGAGATGCGAATCTCAGAGGTCGAGATCATCTCCACGTTGACTCCTGAATCTGCCAACGCCCGAAAAAACGTCGCACTCACGCCGGGGTTCGATCTCATTCCGGCGCCCACCAGCGAAAGCTTTGCAACGTCCTCATCACTTGCCAAACTCGCGAATGCGATGCGCTCTTGGGCGTCGAGCAGGGCCTGCATCGCTCGCCCCAAGTCACCCTTTGGACAGGTAAAGGTGACATCGGTCCGACGAGTATCGGCTTCGCTGACGTTTTGCACAATCATGTCAATGTTGACCCCCGCATCCGCTAAGGCCTGGAAAATCGAAGCCGCAACACCGGGCTCATCAGGTACCGCGATGATGGTGATCTTGGCATCATTCAAGTCAGCGGTTACTCCAGAGATGATCGGCTGTTCCATATGTCCTCCAGGGTTCCTTTCTGAACTTACCCACGTTCCCTCTGACGCCGAAAATGTGGAACGCACGTGGAGTGGGATTTCGTAACGGCGAGCGTACTCCACACACCGCAAGTGGAGAACTTTCGCTCCCACGGCGGCCAACTCAAGCATTTCCTCGTAGGAAAGACTGGGAACCTTGCTCGCTCGTCCCACAACTCTGGGGTCGGCGGTGAAGACACCGTCAACGTCTGTGTAGATCTCACAAACTCCTGCATCTAAGGCTGCGGCAAGCGCCACAGCAGTCGTATCAGATCCGCCGCGGCCTAATGTGGTGATGTCCTTGCTCTCGTAACTGACGCCTTGGAAACCAGCCACAATTGGTACGGCTCCCTCGTCCAGCGCCTGCTGAATTCTCCCGGGCGTCACGTTGATAATGCGCGCTTGACCATGTGTCGAATCTGTCAAGAGACCAGCTTGTGAACCAGTGTAGGAACGTGCCTCAAAACCATTGTCATGAATCGCCATGGCGAGCAAAGCCATGGAAATCCGTTCCCCCGCCGTCAGGAGCATATCCATTTCCCGTCCAGGCGGTTGCGGGCTCACTTGTTGAGCGAGATCTACCAGATCATCTGTTGTGTCTCCCATCGCTGAGACCACGACAACGACCTCATGACCTTGGCGGCGAGTTTCGGCGATACGTCTAGCCACGCGCTTAATGGAGGCGGCATCGCTGACTGATGAGCCGCCAAACTTTTGCACGATGAGGGTCACTGCAATCCCTTCCCGCGACCTATTTCTCGGCGCCTGGCTATCCGGCGATTAACTAACATCATCCCAAAGTCCGACGACCCACAAAGGCGCGGCCCAAGGTGACTTCATCAGCAAACTCCAAATCACCACCGACTGGCAACCCACTTGCGAGCCGGGATACCGATAAATCCATATCTTTCAGCATCCGAGCGAGATAACTAGCCGTGGCTTCACCTTCCAGGTTCGGGTCGGTGGCCAGAATAATTTCAGTTACAACTCCGTCGGCCAATCGCTGCATCAGTTCAGTAATGCGTAAGTCATTGGGGCCAACTCCATCGATTGGACTGATAGCTCCACCTAAGACGTGATAGCGACCGCGGAACTCTCGAGTCCGCTCGATTGCAACGACGTCCCGGCTCTCCTCCACAACGCACAATACGGATGCATCTCTACGTTCGTCGGTGCAAATTGAGCAGGGATCAGATTCAGTAGCCCGACCGCACTCGCCACAAAACCGTACTCGTGCTTTTGCTTCTGTTATTGAATGTGCAAGCTGCTGCACCTGAGCGGGGTCTGCATCTAGGAGATAGAAGGCGATCCGTTGAGCACTTTTGGGCCCAACACCTGGCAAACGCCCCAACTCCTCAATGAGATCGGCAAGTGCTCCTTCGTACACCTTTAGCCACCCTCAATTTCGCCGATAGCAACAGCACCCAACTTCTCCTTGAGAAGATCCACACTGTCAAGATCTGAGTCCGCGAGGTCGGGATCCGAATCAGATGGTTCTCCGACGGCATCCAGTTCTGAGGAAGCTTCCACCGCTTCAACGGTGAGATCAATTCCGAATGATTCGGCCAGGACGGTGTGCAGCATTACATCCCGTCCACTGCGCGAAATGGATTTCACCTGTCCGGCTGTCGGGACCTCCACTCGGAGCCGCCCAGCCACGACGCTCACCGGGACTGCACCATCCCAAACGGCAGCAGCCACACGACTACGCTGCTGTATCTGCTGTTGCACTTGGTCCCAGATCTCCCGCACTTGATCCAAGCTGTCGGATGATTCAGGCCCATCGCGACCCACCTGCTGAGCAGCTGACTCGACTTCATCAGTTTCGGGGGGACTAGCGGTTTCCTGCATCCGTGGCGACGCCGGCTGCGGATCGCTATCTTGCTTCGCCGAAACACTGCTGGCCAACTTGGGTTTCGGCGGTGGCGCCGCTTTAGCCGCTGTACGACTCGGCTTCGCTGGGGGCTTAGTCTTTTTCGCCACTGCTTTCGGTGTTGTCTTCGTTTTCTCGGCCGGAACTGCTGGTTCGAGCTTCTCTGCCTGCTGCTCCGTGGTTGTCGCAACAGTTGCGGCATTAGTACCGACTACTGGAGCGTTTGCGAGGATTGACAACCGCCGTTCCAAGACATCAATACGAGACAACGTTGACTCGGCGTCCACCTCGGTCGCCGGCACCAACAGCCGGGCCGCGAGAATCTCGAGCTGGAGTCGCGGTGATGTGGACCCCTTCAGCTGGCTAAGCCCAGTGTTGATGATCTCCGCGAAGCGGGTTAGCTCCGTGGGACCAAACTGTTCGGCTTGTTCAGCCAATAACCGGCGCTGATCCGGCGAGATCTCCAATGCCTCGGCAGTTGCTGAATCTCCCCCATGTCGCAGCAACAGTAGGTCACGGAATCGGTGCAGCAGATCTGTGACGAATCGACGCACATCGTGACCTGATTCAACGACGGTAGTTACCGTGGCAAAGAGAGCCTGGCCATCGTGGGCAGCGATCGCTGTCACCGACTCATCCAAAAGATGACCATCGGTAACCCCCAGTTGCTCGGCCACAGCCGACTGCGTGAGTCCCTGGGGGCCGGCACCAGCAATTAACTGACCCATGATGCTCTGCGCATCCCTGACGCTGCCGCCACTAGCACGAGTGATGAGGGCCAAAGCTTCAGGTTCGAAAGCCACTTCCTCAGCCGCACAGATTCTTGCCAGATTGTCCTGGAGTTGCCGCACCGGGACTAGTCGAAAGGCGTAGTTGAAAGTACGAGATCGAATTGTTGGGAGCACCTTGTCGACTTCGGTGGTGGCAAAGATGAATTTGACGTGTTCCGGCGGTTCTTCGATCAGTTTGAGGAGGGCATTGAAGCCGTCCTTACTGACCATGTGCGCCTCATC
Source organism: Candidatus Nanopelagicales bacterium (assembly GCA_029939085.1). GTDB lineage: Bacteria > Actinomycetota > Actinomycetes > S36-B12. The sequence continues at coordinate 739 of JAOZTQ010000116.1, read as the reverse complement.
GATTATGTAAATCTTGAAACGTGCCTGGGCTGGTACAAAGACGGCACGTTCACGCAAGTCACGCGTATCGTCGACACCGCCATGACTGGCAGCATCCAGTTCAATGACATCCACTAGGCCCGGGCCATTAGGCGATAGCGCCGTACAGAACTCGCACTCACCGCAAGGTTCGGAAGTCGGGCCCTCTTGACATAGCAAGGATCGAGCCAGAATTCGGGCTGTTGAGGTCTTACCGCAGCCACGTGGACCGCTCAGCAGGTAAGCATGATGGATCTTCCCCTGATCCAAAGCCCGAGCGAGGGGCTCAGTGACATGGTCTTGGCCGACGACCTCACTCAGCCGACCGGGTCGGTAAGTTCGATACAGCGCCAGACTCATGTAGACAGGCTACGCTCTCCCGCGTCATTCCGAGTTAGCACCCGCTGGCTATCAGTACCCAGTTGGTGTTCACACCGAATAGACTCAATCAGGCTCGAGTTCCTGACACAGCCGGCGCTGTCGACCAATCGTCGATTTACTAGCGCCGTTGAAAGAATCGTCGAACTCGATTGGCGCTGAACTGAGATTGAAATCTGCCCTTGCTGCCCGTATCCCGGGACTTAGCACCAAGAGCGCCAACTATCCCCGCAGTCGCCAAATCTAACGGGATATCGGTCACAGAGTCTCCTGCTGAAACGTTCATATCCGCCGCTCTGGCAAGGACGCTTAAATCACCGACAATGTGTGCACCAGAGAGTCA
>JAOZTQ010000115.1 GCA_029939085.1 Candidatus Nanopelagicales bacterium | reverse complement strand
CGCTGGCCCAAAGTCCGGATTGCTGGGGCCCAGAGCCCGCCGTACCGCCCACTTTCAGCTGAGGAAAAGGCCCAACAACGTAACCAAATTCAGGATTCCGGGGCCACTATGGTCTGGGTGGGTTTAGGTACGCCCAAACAAGATTTCGTAACCCAAGAATTGACCTCGGAACTCAACGCTGTTGTTCTCGCGGTTGGTGCGGCCTTTGATTTTCTCGCTGGTGCCAAACCTCAGGCGCCAAAGTGGATGCAACGCACTGGGACCGAGTGGCTTTACCGCCTGATTACCGAGCCGCGCAGACTGGCGCGCCGGTACTTTTGGGGCAATCCACGTTTCCTCATCGCAGCGTCGCGCGAACCCGGTCTCAGGCGCAAGAAACAAATCACCGGCTGAGGCATTTAGGCGCGAATTTCCGCCCTGGATAAACCGGGCTAACGCAACCGAGCTGTCTTCAAACCCTTGATCTCACCCGGCCCTACTTCTTACTCAGGAGTCGCTCCAAGCGGCGCAGTTCCTTTGACGAAGCGTCCAGGTATTGGTTCGGATTGATGGCTTGGTCCTTCTTGGATCTCACCTCAAAGTGCAGGTGTGGTCCAGTTGAGTTTCCGGTGTTGCCGATTCCGCCGATTCGTTGACCAGCCGATACCTTCTCACCCTTCTTCACATTCATTTTGTTTAGGTGGGCGTACAACGTGTACCTACCGTCATCATGACGAATCTTCACCAAGTTGCCGTAACCGAAATAGAACTCAGCCATCACAACTTTGCCGGCCTCCGTGGCAAAGACTGGCTCATTGGTTTTTGCGGCGAAGTCAATGCCAGCATGTCGTCGGCCCGCATGTGGTCCGGTTGAATTTCCCCAACCGGCACTTAGTTGATAGTCGCGGACCGGTAAGGCTTTTCCGTTGGGGAGTTCGGCAAGATCCGACTTTTTCTCTACCGGCGCTTCCGAACTTACGAGTGCGACTTCTGGCGACTCTGTCGCCCCTGCGGAGGTGTTTCCTTTCGCAGCCGCCAATCCCGCAAGGCCACCTATGGCCAGCGCACTTCCTGCGAAAAGAGCCGCAGTCTTCGCACTATTGCTCTTGTTACTCATCAGCCCTCTCCTCTCTTCGCATCTGGCCCCGTGATACCCCCAACGAGACCGGGTAACCGGGTTCCGCCGAATTAAGCTGAAGGAGATGACGTACGTCACATCGGCAGGCTCAATCGGGGTTCAACCGGATCCGAAAGACGAACAATTGCCGTTACTGCCGTACCCTGGTGATGCACCGAACGTTCGGTGCTTCAGGAAGGCCCTGGCAACCGCCTGACCGCAAATCGCACTGCCCGAATCTCATTCGAGCAACCGCAGTCCGTTTCACGACTACGCCACGTTGAACCGGAGGCGGAGAGGAACCTTCATGTCTGATGTAACTGATTTCCGCGGTCTTGGGCTGCGCGACGAACTCCTGGCTGTTCTGACGGATTTGGGTTATGAGGCGCCTACTCCCATCCAGCAAGAGAGCATTCCCCAAATGTTGACTGGCAGCGACCTACTGGGACAAGCCGCAACCGGAACCGGCAAAACGGCTGCTTTCGCATTGCCGCTGCTCAACCGCCTTCCTCAGCAAGACCGCGGCAAACTACCCACCGCGCTCGTACTGGTTCCAACTCGGGAACTTTGCATTCAGGTTTCTTCGGCGATCCACCGTTACGGTCGTGCTTTCGATGCCCGGACCCTACCCATTTACGGCGGTCAACCGATAGGGCGGCAGATCAGCACCCTTAAGCGCGGCACAGACATAGTTATCGGTACGCCGGGACGAGTATTGGACCACCTCAATCGCCGAACCTTGGACCTTAGTAACGTGGCCACGGTTGTCCTGGATGAGGCGGATGAAATGCTCGATATGGGCTTCGCCGAAGATCTCGACAGTATTCTTGAGCAACTGCCACCACAACGTCAGACCGTACTGTTTTCCGCGACCATGCCGGATCGGATTCGTCGTATTGCCGATCGCCACCTCTCAGATCCGATCACGATCGAAATTGGCGGAAAGCAGCAACTCGACGCGGATCGACCCAAAATCACCCAGCGCAGTTACTTGGTGCCTCGAGCCCATAAGGTAGCTGCCCTTGGCCGGCTGATCGATGCCGAGTCTCCCGAGGCGGCACTCATCTTCTGCCGAACTCGTGACGAGGTGGACCAACTAGCGGAAGCGCTCAACGGTCGCGGCTACCGCGCCGCCTCGCTCCATGGCGGTATGGATCAACGTCAACGCAGTCGAATAATGGCTCAACTCCGCAATCGAAATGCGGAGCTCCTAGTAGCGACCGATGTCGCAGCCAGAGGTCTAGATATCTCCCATCTGAGCCATGTCATCAACTTTGATGTCCCGTCTTCGCCGGAGTCCTACACCCATCGGATTGGTCGCGTCGGGCGAGGCGGCAAAGAGGGAGTCGCGCTTACGCTCGCTGAGCCGAGAGAACAGCGGCAACTCAAGTTCATTCAGCGCATCACCAAACAAAAGATCGAAAATAGTCGGGTGCCGAGTTCGGCGGATCTTCGTGCTCGCTGGTTGGACCTGACTGAGGAGGCGGTTCGCGACTCAGCGGCTTCCCCGTCGGAAGACTCGGTCTACAAGGCCGTGCTCGATAACCTGAGTGTTGACCTCGATAGTGATCAAATCGCATTGGCTGCGATCCAGATCGCACACGACGCGCTGTCCCCTGAAATCAAGGGAGAAGACATCCCTGACCTTTCTGAACAGTGGGACGAACCGCGTCGGGAAGGAAAGGGCAAACAGCGCCACGATCGAGGTAAGTCTCGCAAAGATCAGTCCGCAAATTCCAAACGAAATCGAAAGGGTAAAGACCCGCGTAAGGTTCAGCGACTATTCGTGAGCGCTGGCAGAAATACCGGACTGCGGCCGCAAGATCTGGTGGGAGCAATCGCTAACGAGACTGGTTTGAGTGGAGCGGAAATTGGCGCCATCCGCATAAGTGATCGCCATGCGACGGTAGAAGTGCCATCACAGGATGCTCAGCGAGTTATTGCGGCGCTCAATAAAACCAGACTCAAAGGAAATCGAGTGAAAGTCCGCGTGGACCGTAAACCTGACTATGCTCACAAAGGCAGCCGAAAGCGGTCCTGACTTCTGAAGGTCCTTCGATTTACGAGTTGGTGCAGACCATGACGGAAGTCCGTCATCATTCGTCCAGTCCGTGCTGATCGCTGTCCAGCATTGGCGTGGTCCCTCACCCACATTCTCGCTGAATCGACCGAAAGAGTCCGCTAGATTCATAACGGGATTTGGAGGAATTAGTGACCCGAAGAGTTGGAATCGGCGCTCTCGTGCTTGTTCTCGTAGCCGCACTGATGGCTTTTTGGGCGCCGTCGTCACCCTGGAACAATGTCCCTGTCGGCGCTGAACCTGATAAGGATGAATCTCGAAATGACACTTTGCGGGTATCGGGTTTCTACGACGTTGACCCCGAGTCCCTTGCCCCGGCGGCGCCTGGCACCTTCATAAAAAGTGAGCGGATTAGGCCGCTGCCAGGCTTCTCACAAGACGAGTTCGAACTCTTTCGCTTCATGTACCACTCCACCACAACTAATGGTGACGATATTCCGGTTACTGGCCTACTCGCAGTACCCACCGGTGACGTACCAGCGGGCGGTTGGCCGTCAGTAACCTATGCACACGGCACCATGGGAGCTGCCGCAAAGTGTGGCCTTTCGATAGCCCCCCAGAGCCCTAAGACTGCCGCCAACTTTCAGTTCACAACGAAAGTGAAGCCCCTCCTGGAACGTGGCTACGCCGTCATCGCCACGGACTATCAAGGTATGGGGCCACCGGTCACTCCGATGTATTTACTCGGTGACGCCGAGGGACGAAACGTACTGGACTCAATTCGAGCCGTCCAGCAGTGGCGCAACGACATCAGTCCGACGACCGTGCTGTGGGGTCACTCGCAGGGTGGTCAAGCCGTCCTATTCGCATCTCAACTACAAGATGACTACGCGCCGGAACTTGATATTCAGGGCACCGTCTCGGTAGCCCCTGCGATCTTGCCGCCCTTACCTCTGGCCCTTAATGCCATCGGCAGCCTACCTGAGCCCCAAGAACAAACCTGGCTGACAGTGACCGCGCTGGGCACGTGGACGCAGAACTATTCGGACTTGGACAACGATGACGTCTTCACCGAAGAGGGGATAAAGTCTCTGTCGAAATTGGAGGAGCTGTGCTCTTTCGATCTCCGCGAATATTTCTACAACGAGCCGATGTCGACGTATATAAAAATCCCCGAGGCCACGACGAACCCTCGAGCATTACGGGCTCTTGAGCGGAATCTAGCCGGCGGGGAGCCGCTGAATAGTCCGCTGTTACTGGTCCAGGGGATGAAAGACGATGTGGTTCTCCCGTATGAGACACCTGCTTACTTTTCGCTCATCTGCCAACAGCGTGCGACTGCTCAACTCGAGCTATATCCCGAAGATGACCATTACTCGATAATTCCGAACGCTGAAGACCAAATCGATGAATGGATGCAGCAGAGACTTGCTCGAGAACCCGCACCAACCAATTGTCCCAATAGTGAGAGGAGCTAGTCATGGCTAACTCCATCGTGACTGCCGCCGCGGTACTTGTGGCGATGCTAGTTCTTCTCCTAATCGTGGCGACGGGCAAACCAAAAAAGTCCAGCAGTTTCACGGCCGCGATCGTTGGCTTCGGCTATGGGATTTTGATGCTGACCGGGCTAACCGGCGCAGGGCTAGACCTCATGCGCGCAATATTTGTCCTCGTTGTCAGCGCCGCGGCCTATCCGGTCGCAGTCATAGCGAAGCGACGAATTGCTGCCGTCAACAGTCGCATTCGAGTTCTCGTTGGCCTGCTGCTAGCCACTGCCCTGCTTAGTGCACTGGCTCAGAGTCTGTCGCTGCTTGGTTGGGTGTACGTCGCGACGGCGGTTATTGGTTTGGCGGCAGCTTCTGCAGTTTTCGCCATAGTTGGCGGTGAACGCGGCGTCCGACGAATCAATACCTGGGCGATCTGGATAACTTTGGTGCCAATCTGGGGCGTTACCGTCGCACTACTTTTCCGTGACTCAGATCTGCTCTTCAACCCCATACTGCAGGTTTCGGACATGC
>JAOZTQ010000114.1 GCA_029939085.1 Candidatus Nanopelagicales bacterium | reverse complement strand
CCACGCCACACCTCATCGGTTAAGATCTCGATCCCTACCGCGACGGGAAACCTCGACGGTCGCCGGTATCGAGATGATCGGTGGGGCGACTCGCCTCGACCCACTATCGTCTACCTCCACGGTGGTGGCTGGGTGGTTGGTGATCTAGATAGCCACGACGCTGTATGTCGTCAAATCGCGGTTGGAAGTGGCTGCAACATCGTGTCTATTGATTACCGTCTTGCGCCCGAGCATCCCTATCCGGCTGCGGTTGATGACGCCGTCGCGGCATTTCGTTGGGTTCGAGACCACCCCGAAAAAACTGACATACCTGAGGCGGTCGCGATTATGGGTGACAGCGCAGGAGGTAATCTGGCGGCCGTCGTAAGTATGGTGGTCCGGGACTCCGGAGACTCACTCCCCTTGGCTCAAGGCCTGATCTATCCCGTCACTGATGTGCGCATGAAACTGCCATCGATTGCGAGTTTCGCCGATGGCTACTTCCTGACTCGCGCGGATATGGAGTGGTACCGAGGCCATTACGCGCCAAGTCCTGATCTGTGGCGCCATCCTCACGTTTCACCACTCCTGGCTGCCGATCACCGGGGCCTGCCGCCGACCGCGATCTGGACGGCAGGCTTCGATCCGTTACGAGACGAAGGTATGGCGTATGCGCAAGTACTCCGAGATAGTGGCGTCCCCGTACTAGAGCGCTGCTACACCGATCAGGTTCACGGTTTCGCATCTATGGGGATCTTGCCGGGTGGTGTAAACCGATTGAGATCAATGGCAGATCAGGTCGCTGGTTTAATGCCGATAGGTTGATCTAGTTCGTGCCGGAGCGTCGCTGATTCGGAGAGATTTCCGCCTGATCCAGATCTGCTAGATCCACGCCTGACGGTGCAGGTCGCCCGGCATACAGACCGCCGTCGGCATTAATCACTGCCCCATTGAGGTAATCACCTGCTGGGCTCACCAGGAAGAGAATTAGTCCGGCTAGCTCAGTCATAGTGCCTAACCGTTTGGCTGGTATCTGTTCGATTTTTTCATTTAATACGTCGAGGTCTCCCCACAGCTCTCGACCCATATCCGAAAGGAAAATCGTGGGACAAATGACGTTCGACCGAATCCCATGAGGACCCAACTCAACCGCGAGCGCTTTTCCCAACATCTGCAGCGCAGCCTTCGAGACTGAGTAAGACAGCGACCCAGCACCAGTCCGTAAACCACTGTGCGACGAGACACTCACGATCCTGCCCCAACCGCGTTCCACCATTCCGACCGAGAGGGCCTGACTCAAGAGAAAGGGCGCCGTAACGTTTACGGCAATGGTGGAGTTCCAATCATCATTGCTGATCTCTGACAAATGTCGCGGTAATGCAATACCCGCAGAATGAATAAGGATGTCCCACTCAGTGGCTCCCACCGATTCAATCACTCGATTAACCCCGGAAGTACTCGATAGATCGCCTGTGAATCCGACTACCTTCTGCGCCGTCGAAACTCGGTTTTCTTCGACTACCGTGACTGCGGCTTCCACCCCCTCGTCATCTCGACCTAGAACTCCAACGCTCGCTCCCGCATGTGCCAATGTCTGGGCCGTCACAAGACCAAGACCCCGCGTACTTCCGGTGACCAGTGCTCTCTTACCGGATAGATCAAGATCGAGTACTTCGCTAATTTCCGTCACGGCCCGGATCCCAACATCGCCGGCAAACGGAACACCTGCGCGGTCGGCTAGACACCGGTTTCGCCGTCAATGACCTCGCGGAGCAGATCCGCATGTCCGTTGTGACGCGCATATTCCTCAATCAGGTGGACCAAAATCCATCGCAAACTTGTCGGTGCGTCAACCTTGGGACTTGTCGCGAGAGTATCGAGATCCTCGGTTCCGGACACAATCTCACGTGACTTCTCCACTTCGGCGTACCAGGCCGCAAAGTCAGCGTTCGAGTCAGCATTCGCAAGGTCGTTAAAGTCGGCGTCCGAATCCTCTCGGGTCCAATACAACGGCTTTATCCGCTCACCTTGAAAGATCCGCTGAAACCAGTGCCGCTCAACGTCCGCAAGATGGCGGACCAATCCCAATAGCGTCAGGTTTGACGGAGGCACACTGGCTTCCTTCATTTGGTCAGGCTGTAGTCCCTGACATTTCCGTTCCAAAGTAGAGCGGTGGAAATCTAACCAGCCTTCGAGCATTCGCTTCTCGTTAGCCGTCGTATCAGTACCGGTATAGGTCATTCTGGTCTCCGTGCTTCATACGAGACAGTGCTAATGCCTGAGTATCCCCTCGTGAGCCAGGGGATGCTAGCGCTACCGAAGTTTGGCAAGTACCTGCCGTGCCGCAATCTGGAAGGGTTCCCAGACCCCTGAGAATGGCGGTGCGTATGACAGGTCTAAGTCAACGACCTCACTCGCGGTCATGGAATTCCAGACCGCTGTCGCGGCCGAATCGATCCGTTTACCCGCGCTGACGCCACCGACGATCTGGCAGCCCAGGACGCGTCCGTCCTCGCAATCGGCAACGACCTTAACGCGCATAGGTTCAGCGTCGGAAAAATAACCAGCCTTGGTGCTGGTCACGATGCTGGCAGTCGTGACATCCCGACCAAGCTGAGTTGCTTGCTGCTCGGTGAGGCCTACCCGAGCGATTTCGGTACTCATAAATTTTGTGATGGCAGTGCCGACGATTCCAGGGAAGACTGCATCCTCACCTGACAGATTGAGGCCGATAACCCGCCCGTGTTTATTCGCGTGGGTACCTAAGGGAACGTACACAGGTTCACCTGAAACCCGATGTCGGGTCTCAACACAGTCACCACCGGCCCAGATGTTTTCGTACCCCTGAACCCGACAGTGATCATCGATCTGGATTCCACCTGATGACCCAGTAGGTAGACCCGCGGCAGCGGCTAATTCCGTTCGCGGACGTACGCCCAGACCTAGGAAAACGATGTCAGCCGGATAGTCCCCACTGGCAGTGCGCACACTGGCTACTCGACCGTCCGGACCGGCGACAAATTCCGCCGCCGGTTCTTGCCCTCGAAAGGTCACCCCATGATCGGCCATAGCTTTACTGATCAATGAACCCATATCCGGGTCCATGACCACCATCGGTTCTGGAGCCAGGTCCAAAACTGTGGTCTGCAACTCCCGCTGCACACAGGCCTCAGCCATCTCGACTCCGATGAAGCCCGCACCAACAACAACGGCATTTCTTGGCGTTTCCTCAAGTGCGTCAATGGCTACCAAACCGTCGTCGAGCGTATGAGTTCGCAAGACTCCCGGAATGTCGATCCCCGGTATCGGCGGCGCTAGCGGACGGGCCCCCGTGGCAATAATCAGATGATCGTAGTCAAACGTCGACACCGCACTCGCATCCGTTACCTCGACTGCAGACACCTGTTGGTTGTCAGGATCAATTCGGGTCGCGCTAATACCGATTCGCACGTCCAAACCATTGGCTCGATGCTTTTCCGGACTTCTTGCCACGAGTGAATCTGGACCACCGGCCACCTCGCCAGCAACCCAGTAGGGGATGCCGCAGGCTGAATATGATGTCCAGCGTTGGTCATTAAGCACCGTGATATCTACCGAATCACCCAGGCGTCGCTTTAGCTGACTCGCTGAGGACATACCAGTGGCATCACCACCGATGACAAGTACGCGCATTCCCTAACCTTGCCATGTCCAGCACCATTTATGTCGACAGAATCACATTGGCTTTTCGGTTACCGTGAGCGGTCAGGCGTGTTGACAGATCCAAGAGTGCATCGCGATCGCAGCCGCGGCTCCAACATTAATGCTGCGCGTCGAACCGAATGAGGCGATAGCAAGAACTCGATCACAACGACGCAACGACTCCGCAGACAGGCCCGACCCTTCTTGGCCGAATAGCAATACGCAGGATTCCGGGAGAACAGCGCCCTCAAGAGGTTCCGCGTCTGAAACGTTGTCCAGGCCGATCACTGGGAGTCCAATTGAATCTGCCCACTGACCGAAATCAGTGACGTTGGCATGGTGACGAACATGTTGGTACCGATCCGTCACCATAGCGCCGCGGCGATTCCATCGGCGCCGGCCCACGATGTGGATCTCGGCCGCCAAGAAAGCATTCGCAGTCCTCACAATTGAGCCGATATTGAAATCATGTTGCAGATTTTCGATCGCGACGTGGTAGGGGAATCTCCGTTCATCTAGGTCCGCAACGATTGCCGGCACGGTCCAGTACCGATAACGGTCGGAGACGTTACGCCGGTCACCCGAGCGCAGCAGTTCCGGATCTAGTCGAGGATCGGCTGGCCAGGGTTCTGGGTGAGGCCCAACACCGACACCTGGATTCGGTAGATCCGGTTCATTGGCCATATCAGGTGACGGCGTCGACTGATTCTGCGTCTGACGCGTTGGGCGGCGCTCGCTCGCCATCGGAGTTTTGCTCGCCTTCGAGCTCATACCTGTTGGTGTAGATGTCCAGAAGCGCAAGCAACATGGCAGAAACAGGTACAGCCAAGAAAGCTCCCGCAACGCCGAACAATGCGGCCCCCATCAGCACGGAACCAAACGCAACGGCTGGATGAACATCCACAGCTTTGGCACTGATCCGCGGTTCAAAGGTGAGATTTTCTACCTGCTGGTACGCGACACCCCAAATGAGCGCAAGAATTCCAACGGTTGGATTGTCGCTCAACAGACCAACAAGAACCGGCAATGTGATCGCGATGTAGGTTCCGATGGTTGGGACGAACTGGGCAACAATCCCTGTCCAAATAGACAAAGCCAACCAGTTCGGCATGCCAATGATGACGAAGACGATCGCTGTAGTCGAGGCATTCAAGAAAGCCAAGATCACTCGAGCACTGATATAACCACCAGTTTTTTCAGCAGTAATATCCCACACGTTCACGACCACACTCTGCGCGCGTGGTGGGAACAGGGTCGCCAACCAACGCCTAAAGCGGGGGGCATCTGCGGACAAATAGAAAGCGAAGAGGCCAAAGGTAAATACGCTAAAGACACCGCCTAGAACAGATCCCAGAATTCCTAGTGCCTGCCCGCCAACCTCTGTCGCCAGGTCTGTGAGTTCCTCCGTCGTAAGACCAACTGAGTCGATGATTGCTTGTCGATCTAAAGCTAGGTTGAATCGCTCATTGACCCAGAGAAGCACCGT
>JAOZTQ010000113.1 GCA_029939085.1 Candidatus Nanopelagicales bacterium | reverse complement strand
CAGTTGGGGAACCTTGAGCGAACTGGCACTCGCTGTCCGGACTGACGTTCCCGTGGTCACCCTACGTACCTGGAACGTCGACCCGGTGGGAGCCCCCGGTGTTGTGTCTGATGCGGGAGAAGCGGTGGCTCGAGTTCTGAACTTACTGCCGAGCGGATCTGGTGTCAGGTGAACTATCGCTCGTGACTGGCGATGGCCCGTAGCGCAGCCACGACATGATGAATGCAGCCAAGGCAAACATCAGCAGCAGTTCCACCCACAGCACCACAAGAAAGTCGATCCAAACCCCGATAGGCGGTGCACCCGGCATATTGGTGCGCAGCGGAATGATGGCGAACATCATCGCAGCAAACCATCCAGCCATGGTGGCTTCGACTTTTCGCCGTCGCAGGATCACTGATCGGGCAACCAGGGTTGCCAAGATCGCGAGCAGCGCCATGGCTGCGAGGAGCAGTAACACAACCACGATTACTGAAAAGGAGCGATTGATCGTTGCGACTTCGGAAGCGATCAGTTGTGACTGTTCGGGTTGTGCCTTTTCGTCAAAAGTCACCCGAAAACCCGGGGCTGACTCAAAGCCGTCCAGGGATACTTTGAGCTGGGTACGGCTCCCATCCTCATTGATTGCACTTGCCCTCGCTTGGATGGGGATACGAGTGCCATCGAAGGGGTAGTCAAAGTAGGAGATTGCCGGGACTGGACGCAGTCGTAACTCTCGGGTCGGATTTACTTCACCTGGCTGCAGTACCAGAGCCGGACTGTCCGTTGGTTCGATAAGGATCTCGATACTGCGACGGAGGCGGAGGTCATCGACAAGTTCCGATTCGGAAACCTTGGCGACGACATCTAGAACCACCAAATTTTGGTTCGGATCAAGCAATCGCGGCACCAGACCTAGCCATATTTCGCCTGGGGCAGGTGGAGTGATATCGCTAGTGTCTTCAGTGCCATAGGTATCGATAAAAACCTGAAGATCGTCGTAGTCCCGGACATTTATGGCATAGCCAATGATTCCGAGGATATAGACCACCCCGACCGCAATGAGGGCTATCCGGACGGCGAGTTTGCTTCGTCCACGGTTTGTCTGGTTGGCCGGGTGTGCCACGGCCTCAACCTAGCGAATTTAGCTTTCAGTTGACGGAGTTTTCTTGGCTACCGAGAGTTGGGCTAAATCGAGTGATTGCCGTCCGGCATCGTTTAGTCGGTGCGGATACTGCCGTCAGGCATATTCGTGTTGTTGAACTTTGCCCGCTTCAGTTTCGTGTCGGTCAGGTCCGTGTCGATTAGGTTCGCGTCACTGAGTTTCGCGCGTAGCATTATTTCGCTCATGAGGCGGTTTTGGCTGGTCGGTTCGAATCCACTGGCTCCGCACCTGGCATTTCCGGCACAGCACATTAGCGGCCCCAGGGGTGATTTCGCTCTGACTCTCAGGGGTCGGCGCGGCTGTTCCATGCCGATCAATGAGTGGCTTGAGGGATTTCTCGACACTCGAGGGATGCGCGGGCTCGAGGTCAATCCCGTAGACCTTATGGGTAGTAATTTTTGGAGAATCCCCGGCGCGGCGGTTTGGAGGTTCGTAGGCCTGTCAAAAGGGTTCAGGTAAATTCTGCAATACGCACTAGATAGAATTCTTTGCTGGGGGTACTCGCCTTGGGGTGCGAGTTGGCTGGATTTAAAAACGTTCTTCCAAAACTTCAAGTTTGGAGTGATGTGGGCCATTGCGGAACTCTTTGGGTTGGCAATGCTCGGTGAGTAGACCAAGGAAGGCCGGGCCCTGCGGAGGAAAAACCGGATAGCTATGGGTGAGGAAGACGGTAACGATGACACGACCTGCATGTGAGAGTTGGTTCCGATGGGAAACGTGATCCGGCTGCCCGTCGCTGATGTCACTGTGGCCGATGCGATCGCTGGCGTTGCCAATGACTTGGCGGCAGGGGACGGTCAGGTCTGCATCGCCTCTGAACGGTTATCGCTTTCAGATGCGGCCCTCTCCGAACTTTCAGCGGTTAGACCCGGAGTAAGCGGTCTTTGCACGGCACCGTCCGCAAAGGACCATGACATTCGGATTTTGCACAACCGCGTCGTTGACGTGGTGACGGAACAACACGGTTGTTCCGGGGCCAATGATGTAGGCGTCGAGTTTCTACGTTTGGCCGAAGCTGACCGGCAACTCGCCGCATCGGCGCTGCGGACAGCGGTAGCTGAAGCGCCACAGGAGGTACTGCCTGACCAGTGCTTTCATTGGCTCCTCATTATTTTAGTTCGTGCCGGGATCCTGATCCGGGCGGAACCGATTGATCCGTGGCCCTGGTCCGTTGAGGGATCAGTACCGGACATCTCTCCCTCGGATGCTGCCCGGATTGAATTGTTTCGGGCCAATCGGGCCAATGACGGCGTCTACTCTGTGGCGGTCTTGCGACGGTTGAGTAAGCCACTAACTCGCCTTGCCGCCGCTCGGGGCTGGTCTCCCAACGCGATCACCATCGTTTCGCTGATTGTAGGGCTGGCAGCGGCACTGAGTTTTGCTGTCGGTGAGCGGTGGGCGCTCGTGCTCGGCGCCGTGCTGATGCAGGTGTCTCTTGTGATCGACTGTTCGGACGGCGAGGTAGCCAGGTTGACTCGCCGCTACAGCACAGTTGGTGCCTGGCTAGATGCCTCCACCGATCGAATCAAGGAATACGTGGCCTATGCCGGTCTTGCCGCGGGTGCCTGGGCAGCTGGTAACAACATTTGGTGGTTGGCCGGAGCCACCATGACATTGCAGACCGCGCGCCACCTGAGTGACTACAACTTCTTTCGAGTGCAAGTTGAGCGGGAGACAGCGAACGTTGCTCGTCCGTTGTCTGACACTGGAAATGTCGGTGGCCAATATCGCGGCGTTATCGAACGGGTGACGGGCCTCAACCGTAGTCCGCTGGTGCGCAAAATCAAGAAGATGATTTTCCTCCCGATTGGTGAGCGATGGTTGATCATCTCGCTAACTGCTGCCTTCCTCAACCCGTGGTGGACTTTCGGGGTGCTGTTGGTTCTAGGTACGGTTTCGGCCTGCTACGCGCTCGCCGGGCGCATCTTGCGGACGCGTAGTTGGTCGCGTACTCCTGCGGGGGCTGAACTCGTTGAACCGCAGCTGGACAGTGGTCCGATCACGCTGTTGCTGGGGCGGTTTCCGGGTGGTGCGTGGGCTGGGCCGCTATTTGTGCTGAGCCTCGTGGCCTGGCTTACCGGCCTACTACTGCTGCCTGCCGCATTATCGGCAGCAGCCTTAATCTTGGTTGCGGTACTGCTTCCCTCATCTAGCGGCAAACTCGTCTCTTTCCGGTTTAACTGGCTGTTGCCGTCGATATTGGCTGTGGTGGAACTAGTTGGCTGGCTCGCGGTGACTGCCGCGCTCGACCCGCAACTGGCTCCGTGGGGGTTCGCGGTGGCGGGTGTAGTGGCATTCCACCGGTACGACCTGCTTTACCGGGCACTTGCACGTCTCCCTGCTCCGCAGTGGGTCAGGATGATGTGTGGTGGTACGGATGGGAGATTGGCACTATTAGCCCTGCTCGTATTTGCTGGAATGGCGACGTTCGCTACTGCTCTGCCGCTTATCTTCGCGTTCTTGACCGTCACAGCGGTGGGAGTGGCCTCTATCCAGTGGGTGCGGCAGACGATGGTCGCGAGCGCAGGTAGTCCCTCGTGAGTAACGTGCCAAGTGACCGTGTCTTGCTCCATGTCGGCGTGCACAAGACTGGTAGCACTGCACTCCAGGCCGCTCTGGCTGACGCGAGGCCTGAACTCAAGCCACTTGGTGTCATCTACCCGGGGTCTGCGAAGGCTCATCACAACGCTGCTTGGGCAGTCGCCGAGCGGACATTCGGTTTTGGTGATCAGGCGCAGATCCCGCAACCACGACAATGGCGCCGGCTATGTCGGAGTATTCGCCGACATCGTGGTCGCGCAATCGTCAGTAGTGAGTTCTTCGGCCAGATGAAGTCGAAGAACATCGAGAAGGTTGTCGAGGGTCTTGGTGGGACGCGAGTACACGTGTTGATCGTGATTCGACCTCTTACAGAATTATTGCCCAGTTCCTGGCAGCAGTACCTTAAGGGGGGGTTGAAGGTTGGCTACGGTGAATGGTTACAGGCGATTTTGGGTCCGGGCCGCTCGCCGTACACCCCGGGCTTTTGGTCAAGGGCGAATTTTTCCAGAATCATTCGTCAATGGACGTCAGTGGTACCTCCAGAGCGAATCACCGCCGTAATTCTTGATCCGGATGATCGGCAGCTTGTGGATCGGACGGTAGCGGAGCTGGTCGATATTCCCGCTGGAGTGATCACTCGCAACTACGAGGGCGGACCCAGTAACCGTTCGTTGACCGCTCCGGAAGCAGAACTATTGCGACAAATCAATCTCTTGGCAGCTGATTCCATTGGCTGGAAAGCATACTCGGGGAACATTCGTCGTGGTGCTGTTCGCATAATCGTTGAGAACCGACAGCCACCAGCTGACGAACCCAGGATCCATACTCCTCAATGGGCGCTGGATGAGGCCCTGAAACGGCAAGAGAAGGATCTGAATCGGCTCCAGCGCTCGGGGGTTGATTTGCGTGGCCCGACTGAGCGGATGCTGGAAGCACGGACTGGGGCCGATCCAGTCGAGATTACTGAATTTCCGGCAGATCTCGCTGCCATGGGCGTCGCGAGCGCGGCGGGCTGGCGCCCCTAGCGCAGCTTATGGCTGCTAGCAATGGACAGCGCATGGCGAACTGCGGCTTGCCGTGAAAAGGCAAACGTGAGCAATAGGCTCCGTTGAGGACAATGCTTGTGATTGCCAATCTCTGACCCGTTATTCCGGGCGCCTTTGCCTAACGCCTATGGCGTTGATGCCCAGAAAGAAACCACTCACGCCCATCGAAACACCAACAGTGAAAAGCACAACGACGATGGCTTCAGGAGAAGAATCAGTGACAGCGACAATGCCAGCGATCACACCGGTCAATAGATACGCGGCAAGTGTGAGGACGAGCGACCAGGCAGAGAACTTGGAGACTATCGGTATTAAAATGCTTTGTTATTTGATCGCGTAAATTTGGTATTGGTTCTAAACTCACCAGTCATCTCCTAGTATCTTTGAGCGTGTTGCAAAACTATTTAAAAAAGAGCGGGATGAATTGTTTTTTGT
>JAOZTQ010000112.1 GCA_029939085.1 Candidatus Nanopelagicales bacterium | reverse complement strand
AGTGGCTGTCTGGGCGCGTGGTGAGGTGACCGATACCGAGAGATTCGTGTCCACCGTCGCTCCGCTAGCTCAAGATCCGGCGATTCAAGAAGCGATCGGAAATCGGGTAGCCGATGAGGTCCTGGCCTACATCAATATTGAATCCCTCACTCAAAACGCCATTTCCGCGATCTCCGACAACCGGGATCTAGACAAGCAGCAGGTTGCTGCTCTCGAAACGCTCAGCGGTCCCCTGACCTCAGGAATCGAGGGTTTCGTCCGAGACCGGGTACAAGACTTCGTGCGATCGGAAATCTTTATATCGGTCTGGAATGAGATCACGACTCGAGCCCACAGCAGACTGAACGAAGCGCTCTCGGGAGACCAGTCGGGTGCGTTGTCGCTGCAAGGCAGTGATGTGGTTCTCGACCTTGGTCAGGTCGTGGAGCAGGTCAAGACCTCCCTCGTTGAGCAGGGTCTGACTGTAGTCCAAAACATCCCCACGGTGGATAGCGAGATCGTGATCTTCCAGTCGGATAGTTTGGCGTCATTGCAGCGGGGTTATTCAGCCATCAATAATCTCGGCTACTGGTTACCGATCATTGCCGGTGGATTGGCGATCCTCGGAGTTGTCATCGCCAACATTCGACGCAAGGCAGTACTCGGCCTGGGTATCGGAGTCACTATTTCAGCCCTGGCGTCAGCAATACTTTTAGCCGTCGGTCGAGCGGAGTATTTGAACGCACTGCCAGAGACGGTCAACGCTGCTGCGGCAACTGCATTCTTCGACACATTGACGATGTACCTGAAGGAAGCCATGCGGGCAGCGCTAACGGCAGGAATTGTCTTGATCCTCGCAGCGCTTGTGACTGGCCCGGCCCGATTCGCTGTTGGGATTCGTCAGCTCTGCAGCCGAGCTGCCGCTGCTGTCCAGGGAACTTTGTATTCCTGGGGTCTGCACATGGATGCACCCCGTGGTTGGGTCGCAAAGAATGCAGGGGGACTGCGGATCGGATTGGTTCTGCTTTCGGTGCTCTTCGTTTTGTTGACGCGTTACAAGACGCCGAGTCTGATTATTTGGACGACAGTCGTTTTGCTCGTTGTGCTGTTTATCGTTCAGGTTTTCGCCTCCGATAAAGTCCCGGCTGAAGACGATGATCCGGACGCAGATGATAGCGATCGCGACACTGAAGTGATTCAGCCCAGCCCGGCCTAGTAGTTGCCACTTTGCGGTAGGTGACAATGGTGGAGTGACTGTTGTCGAAGTGGTAGCGATTGCGCTTGCCATCGGTGTGGGAATCGGTGGCGGAGTGCGTTGGCTGATGCGTAACCGGACACACCTCAGTTTCTCTGCTGCTGTGCTAGCCGGAATGATCGGTTCGGCGATCGGTGCGGGCGCGGTTTCAGTGATCGCAGGTGTCATGCGAGCGGGCGAAGATTCGAGTGACGCAGAGCCGTTTTACGAACAAGACTTTCCCCCTCCGGTAGTTCTCTTGACGATCCTCGCAGCGATCCTCTTCACCTTTTTGGTTCTCCTGATTGCCACTCGGATCAGTCGAGAGCCTGATTTATCGGCGGCTGAGTTGGTGGTTGCTGGCGAGACAGCGGAAGTTGAGTTTAAGTCGTCGGCTCGCTACAACCAGCACACCGGCCAACGTGATCCAAAGCTTGAGCTGGTCATTGCAAAGACCATCGCAGCCTTCGCTAACTCCGCTGGTGGTGTACTGCTGATTGGAGTTGCTGACGATGGTTCAGTCTTGGGTCTGGACAATGACTACAAGTTCATGAAGAAACCAGACAATGACCGATATGAACTTTGGCTCCGGGATCACCTCTCGGTGACTCTCGGTGCGGATACAGCCGCTGCCGTTCGGGTGGACTTCCCGTCGGTTTCGGGATCCGAGATTTGCGAAATAAGGGTCTCCCGTTCCGACCGGCCTATTTTTGTGACTCCAACGAAAGGTAAGGCGCCCGAGTTGTGGGTTCGAGTCGGAAATTCCACTCGAGAACTTTCCATCGATCAGGCGTTCGCTTACGGTGCTCGACAGTGGGGGCGCAGACAACTGCGTCGTGTGGGTTAAATCTCGATCTCTAGGCTTCCGCTGGCGTTGTTTCGGGGTTGTGGGCCTCTGTTCGGCTGCGATGCCGGAACCAGATAACCAGTGCCCCGGTAGCAATGGCAGCGAGGATTCCTGGAACCACGAGGCTCGCGCGGGGGCCTGCGAAGTCGGCTAGCCAACCCGCAAGCGGTGCCCCGATGGGAGTCGTTCCGAAAAAGATGGCCAGGTACAGCGCCATAACGCGTGAACGGTGTTTGGATCCTGAGTGAGTTTGTAGGTAGGCGTTGGCACCCGTCATCATGCTCAGCGCCGCGATCCCGCAAACGATCAAAGACGCACCGAACCACCATGTGTTAGGGCTTAAACCAGCGATGACTGATCCACCTGCTAACCCAAGAGCGGAGAACGTGACGATTCGCAGACTTGTACGCCCCCGCCGAGCAGCTAGTAGCGCACCAGCCAGCGAGCCAATAGCCATGACCGAGGCGAGTATCCCGTATGTCTGTGCGCCCACCGCGAACTGTTCGGTTGCCATGACCGCGATTGTCATTTGGAAGTTCAACACGAACATGGAGACGAGCCCTGCCAACAGAATCACAAACAATAGATCACTGTGCCCGAGTACGAACTTGACGCCGTCTGATACGCGAGCCTGTTCCTTCTCCACTCGGGTCACTCGAGTATGAATTCGCAACAAAGCAACAATCATTAACCCGAACGTTGCGGCATTGAGTAGAAAGACCCAGCCGGTTCCCCATGCCGCAATGATGAATCCTGCCGCCGCGGGACCGATCAGTCGGGCGGTATTGAAGGAAGTGCTGTTCAGCGCGACTGCGTTGGGTAGCTCAGCTCGATCGACCAGATCGGAGACGAATGATTGTCGAGCGGGCCCATCTATTGCCGTGGCGACCCCTAACAGTGCCGAGAAGATGAAGAGCAGCACGGTGGTCATCGAACCGCTCAATACGACAACGCCGAGTAATGCCGCCTGTAGGGCGAGTGCGACCTGCGTCCAAATAAGCAACTTTCGGCGGTCGCTGCGCTCCGCTAGTGCGCCAGCCCAGGGACCGATGAAGAGAATCGGTGCGAACTGTAAGGCGGTCACGACACCCAAAATGGCCGGGTCCCCGGTTATTTCTAACGCCAACCACATTTGGGCGATGCGGTGCATCCAGGTACCAACGTTGGAACCGATCATCCCGATTGAATAGCGGCGAAATTCGGGTTGCCGAAGGGAGTGGAAAGTACCGCGTCGCGGTGTCTCGTCCGGTTCGGCGGCAGAGGCCGACCGGGTTACGCCTCGAGCGCCAGTTGGTTGAGGAGAGGTGCTACCGCCAGAATCCGGTCTTGGTCTTCCTTCGGTAGGCGGCCTACTCGTTCGATCAGCCATGCATTCTTGGCTTCCCGACTCGCCTCCACTCGTTCTAGTGCGCGGTCGGTCAGATACACGAGAACCTGACGACCGTCGTCGGGATCTTGTTCTTTGGTTACTAGCCCCTCCTCCTCCAGCGAGGAGACGATGCGAGTCGCTGAGGGTGGCTTGATCCGTTCCGAGTTGGCCAGGGCCCTCGGTGTCATGGGACCGCATCGCACGAGAGTTGCCAGTACGGCCAGCTGACTCGGCGTGAGTGCATCCGCAGCCGGACGTTCCTGTCGTAATCTCCTCGACAACCTCATAATCCCCAGTCGAAGTTCGGGAATCACTTCCTGCCGCGACGAACTGATTGCCATTTCGTTCCCCTCCCAATGCGTCCTCCCTACGATAGCTGCGCACATTCGCAGCCTGCTAAGTCGTTACCCTTGCTACTTACTATAGGTAACATTAGCCTGAGTAACAATATTCCGGGAAAATCCTCCTAGAGACCTGGGTGGAGGAACTCGCGCTAGCGGAGGGCAGTGAAACGCCGAGTAACAAGTCGAATGGGCCCAAAAGTTAGGGAGGAGACTCGCGCGCCCGATCGTCCGTCTGCCAAACATCGTCAGCCAATCGAGCCGCCAGCTCGGGGAAGTTATCTCGATCGAATACCGGATCCTGTCCCAAATCTAGCTGCCGTTCGTAATCGCGAATGACCATGGTCGCGATACGAGCCAGCAATAAGATGGCCGCGAGATTAACGACCGCCATCAGGCCTAAGGCTGCATCGGCCATGTCCCACACCACGGGAACCGCAGCTTGAGATCCGAAAATGACCATGCCAATGACCAAGATCTTTATGGGAATGAGAATTCGGTGGTCACCATTCATGAACAGGATGGAGGTTTCTCCGTAGTAGTAGTTGGCCACGATCGAGGTGAAGGCGAAGAAAATTAACGCAATGGCTACGAACTGACCACCCCAGTCACCGACACTTGCGGATAATGAATCTTGGGTCAAAGCCACCCCGTCAACATATTCTCGACCTGGTTGCCAGACACCACTCAATAGGATGATCAGTGCCGTCGTGGTGCACACCACGATCGTGTCGATGAAGACACCGATGGATTGGATAAAGCCCTGGCTTCCGGGGTGACGAATATCCGCGGTAGCGGCGGTATTGGGGGCGGACCCTAGTCCCGCCTCATTGGAGAACAGACCACGTTTGATCCCCTGGACCAGAGCTTGAGCGATAGCGTAACCGGCAAAACCGCCAACCACTTCTTCCATGCCGAACGCAGAACGAACGATCGTGGCAAGAGTCTCTGGAACGGCCGAGATGTTGACGAATACAACGACAAGCCCCACGGCCAGATACGCGATCGCCATTACGGGCACAACGATTTCGGCGAAGCGTGCGATTCGCCTGATTCCACCAAAAATAATGAATCCAGCCAACGCGGCGGTGACGAGACCGGTGATGAGGGGGGTGACGCCGAAAGCATTGTCCATCGCTACGGCAAGAGTGTTGGCCTGCAGTGCGTTGAAGACAAAGGGAAAGGCGATGATGAGGAAGATGGAAAAGACGATTCCCATCCATCGGGCATTGAGTCCGCGCTGCATATAGTAGGCCGGACCACCCCGGAATAGATTCTTGCCCTCGGCCTCATCGCGTTGCTTAAAGACTTGGGCCAAGGTCGCCTCGACCATGGCCGTGGCCATACCCATGAGCGCGATTACCCACATCCAAAAAACTGCACCGGGGCCACCTAAAGTTATAGCGATAGCAACGCCACCGATATTGCC
>JAOZTQ010000111.1:3460-5247 GCA_029939085.1 Candidatus Nanopelagicales bacterium | reverse complement strand
TCATTGATGGCAGTTCCATCGGGAAGCTTCGCGGTCTTGATCAGGTCCAGTTCCGGGGTCTTGACGTCGATCGTCTTCTGCGCACGATCCTTGACGATCTTTCGATTCGGTGAGACTCCCTGCACGATTGCGTTATTGGTATCAGAGATTTTCTGCGTGGTGGTCGCATATCTGATTAGGCGCTCGCATTTGTACGACCAAGTCTCACTTCGCTGCAGCACCTGATCGTTATTGGTGTCTCCGGTCGGACCGGTGAGAGTGCCCGTTCGACATTGAGCATCGGAAAGCACAATTTGGGACAACGGCGAGTTACCAGTGTTCTTCACCGTGAATCGATAGATCTGATTCCATCCCTGCGCGTTGCCGCGAACTGGGTCATCTTCAACCGTCTTGGTGAGTTCGATGGCCGGCTGATAATCGAAACTGTTGTAGTACTCACAGGTCACGATCGAATCGGTACCGATCGGAACCGTGAAATCTTTCTGATAATAGGTTGTTGACCCGTTGCTAAACGGTGGGTCATTGGACGGCGTTCCGTCATCCAGCCGGCGGCATTCGGCCCGCTCGAAGTCCCAACCCTGCTTGTTTTTTTCTGAGACCGAAACTACTGATCGTCGCGGTCCATTAGGTTCCCACTGAAACTGAGCCTGACCGAACCTATTGGTGGTTCTCGATTTGGCACCTGGCGGATCACCCTTGCCTGGCTGAGTCCAGACATAGGTACTTTGCGGAACTGTGGGATTTACGGTGTACTCCCACCCCGGCGTCGGGTCGAATGAAGCACTATCAGGAGTCTGGGCACGCTTCGTGATAGTCAATGACGGCGAGCACAGTTCCGTAGCCACCTTTTTCAGTGATTGCCCTAGCGCATCGAAATTTTGCACCAGCGCCACGTCATAGTTGTTGATATTGAAATCGCCAGACCGATACACCGTGGGCCCAGAGATCGCTTGCAGCCGACTCACACTGTTCGAGTTATTTAATGCGCCACCTACTCCTACTGTGAGCATGCGAGGTCCAGAGGACTTCAGCGCGTTGGCAGCATTGACGCCTTTATAAAACGCGTACTGCTTGAAACTTGAGCGGGTTCCCACTAACCGGGTACCTGAACCAGCAAACGGTTCGGGCATCTGCAGTCGGCCACTGCCATTAGAGCGTCCGTTGCTGGTAGCAGCTGTTGGATCTCCATCGGTGATGAAAACGACGAGCTCGGTACCAGAGCCGCCAGACTTATTGAGGGCTTCTTGCCAGTTCGTGTATTGCGGCCTATTTCGCGGACTTTGATAGGACCGATCAGCCGTTGGGTTTCCACCCTGTGTTGTGCGCGTATTGGGTGCGGGTCCCGCTCCACCGTTTTTGCCGAACTGGTAGTAACTGTTCAACGCCTGCCGGTGAGCACCGCCAGATGCCAGCGAACTTGACGTAATCAACGTCATCGGGGCGGTCTGGCGCGCAGCGGTCGCGAAATCCAAAACGCGACCACTAGACCCGGTGTCCTTTAAGGCCTCGAGGAAAGCATTCGCCGCCCGTCTCACATCATTGTTCTTGTCACCGATGGAGCCCGACGCATCAAGCACCAAGGTGATCTTGGCACCGCACTTTTCCGGAATCCTTGGATTACGGTTACTCGGAGGCTGTTGCCACCAGCTGCTCTGCTGCCAGTTCGCTCGAGCCCGCTGCGAGCTCTCCCCCGAATCAGCCGCACGGTCGAACTGCGACTCTTCACCAATGACTTCATCGGTTGGGGTTGATTCGGCACCAATTTGCGCGGCAGTACTACCGGTAGG
>JAOZTQ010000111.1:0-3360 GCA_029939085.1 Candidatus Nanopelagicales bacterium | reverse complement strand
TAACGGAAGGCGGCTACTCCGGTGAGTGCTTGACCCACCACAAGTGTGTGCATTTCCTCGGTACCTTCATACGTCAACACCGACTCCAGGTTATTGGCATGTCGCATAACCGGGAATGCACTCGTAACTCCGTTGGCGCCAAGGATCGTGCGGGATTCCCGAGCTATATCGATGGCAGTCCGCGTACTGTTCAGTTTGCCGACACTCACTTGCTGTGGTCGCAACTGACCAGACTCCTTGAGCCGTCCTAATTGGATTGCTAACAACATGCCATTGCCCAGCTTCACCGACATATTGACCAGTTTTTGTTGGGTAAGTTGAAAACTCGAGATTGGCCGATCGAACTGCATCCGCTCCGTCGCATAGGTCAACGCACTTTCAAGACAGTCTCGAGCGGCTCCCAGGGCACCAAAGATGATTCCGTATCTGGCTTCGTTCAGGCACGATAGCGGCCCGCGCACTCCCTCAACCGACAACATGGCCTCTTGCGGCAATCGAACATCATTGAGCCGAAGATGAGCTGTCGCCGAAGCACGCAGCGACATTTTGTTTGCGACCTCGACTACTTCAATCCCCGGCGTACTCATTGGTACGAGGAAGCCACGAATCCCGTGCTCAGTATTTGCCCAGACGATGGTGACATCCGCGACCGTTCCATTTGTGACCCATGCTTTATCGCCGTTAATAACCCAGTCGGTTCCATCGGGTCTCGCGAAGGTTTTCATCTCGATCGGATTGGATCCAACATCTGGTTCAGTAAGGGCGAACGAACCAATCAGTTCACCAGCCGCCATACCCGGCAGCCAGGACTCGCGTTGCTCCTCGGTGCCGAAGGCATGAATCGCATGCATAGCCAACGACCCTTGAACGCTGACGAGCGAACGAATTCCGGAATCACCGGCCTCAAGTTCCTGACAGACAAGTCCGTAGTCAATCGCTGACGCCGCCGGGCAGTCATAACCGGAAAGATGCATGCCCAACATGCCCAACGAACCCAGGTGCTTGGCCAAATCCCGAACAGGAGCGGATCCCCGCTCATACCAGGAAGCCACATCGGGCCTCACCACATCGTCGACAAATGTGCGCGCTCGAGCGCGAACGGAACGCTCTTTCTCCGACAAGAGATCGTCAATGCTGAACAACTCATAAGGACTGAGTCGACTTTCGGTCACATCAGACTCCTTTCGGAACTGGTCAACGTCTAGTTCCGAAAGGCTACCCGGGGTTTAGTCGGTCACCTAACGCGGCGACCAATATTCGCCTAGAACTGCTTCGTGAGCGCGTTCGTCGCGTCCTTCAGTGTTCCCTTTAACGTCTTTTTCTGAACGAAGCCAGGAAGAGGCATGCTGGTGTCAATTTCCAACTCAAGTGTCGCTTCTGTCTTGCCACCCTTATCGACCAATGTCCACGAACCGGCCTGATCTTTCTGCACCTTGGTCGGCTCTACGAGAGTCCAGGACATTCCATTGTCCATGTGGACATAGTCCAACTGGAACTCGTCTTTGGTGACCTTCGCATCGTTGATGAGTCGCGCACGTTTTGGCCGCCCCTGATCATCAGTTTCGACGACCTCACTCTCGATACAGCCTGGGAACCAGGAGTCCTGGTTATCAACATCCTGTAGTTTCGCCAGCACATCAGCTAGCGGTGCATTGACAGTTACTGTGCGGGAATCTTTAACGCTCATGCGGGCAAGTTAGCGCAATGAGATGAGTCGTGTCCTGTCATCCAGCAAATCGAGCAATCCGCAATGTCTTTCTCCTGGCAGCCAGTTGACTGTGGCGGACTTGCACTTACGGTGGATCCGTTCCTCGAGCCGCTTGTCGTTGGCGGACCTCATCGAGATTTGATAAGCGTCGCATCCCGGCGAGCGGCTGGTTCATTCGCGCATTTCCCGCTAACGCCTCAACATTGTCTGCAAGAAAACTCCAGTAGCCGGTTGTGAACGGGCACGCTCGCTCACCCACACGCTCCGTGGGTTTATAGCGACAGTCGCCGCAATGGTTGCTCATCCGTTTCAGGTAGGCACCGCCGGAGGTGTACGGTTTCGTGGCCATCACGCCACCGTCGGCGTACTGCGACATTCCGACAACGTTAGGCACCATGACCCAGTCGTAACCGTCCACGAAACTTCGTCGAAACCAATCGGTTAGTGCGTCGGGATCGTATCCCTGCTGGATAGCCCAACTACCGAGAACCATCAGCCGTTCGATGTGATGCGCCCAGCCGTAGTCCCGAGTCTTGCGCAACGAATCTGACAGGCAGCGGGCCTCCAAAGCATCTGCATCCAGGTTCTGCCACCACTGCGGCAAGGGGGTTGTGGCATCTAAAGCATTTTCAGTGCGATAGTCCTCGCCAAGGTGCCAGTACAGATGCCACACGTAGTCCCGCCAACCAACGACTTGTCGAATGAAACCTTCGACTGCCGCTATCGGTGCTGCTTGTTCGTAGTAGGCCTGCTCTACCCGCTTCGCCACAGCTAACGGATCGAGTAGTCCAAGATTCAATGGCACCGAAAGCATGGAGTGAGCCATCCAATCGTCCTCACCCATCATTGCGTCTTCATACTTTCCAAATAGAGCAAGACGGTGCTCAATAAAATCGGCAAGCACTTGTTCCGCTTCCACCTGGGAGGTCGCAAAACGTCTGGGTCCATCGCGACCAATAAATCGAATTCCCTCGTTCTCCCACGCGTCCAGATCTCTACGGACTTCGGCATCCACCTCGTCTTCTGTGGGCCACCACGGTTCCGCCAAACCCAGATCTGCTTCTCCTTTTGGTGGCGGTTCTCTGTTGTCACCGTCGAAGTTCCATCGTCCGTCGATGGGCTGATCATCCACCATGAGCAGGCCCGTGCGTCGACGAGTTTCCCGATAGAAATCCTCCATTAACAGGCGCTTTCGGCCGCGTCGATCTGCCCAGTCAGCGAACTCGGATATCGATGTGACGAATCCGGCTGGTTCGAGAATTTCTACTCGATCACCCAGCGACTCCAAAAATCTCAAAGCGGCCCAAGAAGTCGGCCGTCGCACCTGCAACTTCTCAGGCAACTGCTCCAATGCCTCCGTGTAGGTTTCAGCTCGGATATAAACGGCGCGGTCGCCAAGTTCGGCTGCACGGCGACGCATCGCGGTCAGCACGAGATGAGCCTTGGCCCGGTGATAGGCACGTCGTCGGAAAACGCCGCGAGACTCAATCAGAAGTATTTGTCCTTCGAAATCTTCAGGTATGAAGTGGTCCCCGAGTTGATCACCAAACATCCAAAACATTTCATTGGCCACGTCGTCATTGTTTATGGTCTGTGGACTATTGGCACGCGGGGATTTCAATCCGGTTATCCAAAGTTGTACGGATCGCCCT
>JAOZTQ010000110.1 GCA_029939085.1 Candidatus Nanopelagicales bacterium | reverse complement strand
TCTTCTCGCCAATGGGACCCCCGCGTCTCGGTCCTGCGTAATGCCTGGTGCGCCAAGACGCTCGCCACAACAATGAGATTGGTAGTTTCCCAATCAGAAGAGCTGGGTTGTCCGGGGAAATCTGCAGGGAGCGTCTGCAGAGCTGCCAGCGCTGCTTCGAGCGATTCCGCTGTTCGCAGCACACCCGCACCATCTGACATGGCACGCTGCAACAGTGGTCGTGCCGCGTTGCTGATTACGCTCTGCTGCGCGCGAGGTTCGACGGGTTCTCGTCGCTCGGGTAACTCTCGAGTGAGCGAACGGGCGATCCGTTCCGCGAAAACCAATCCTTCCAAGAGCGAGTTGGACGCTAATCGATTCGCACCATGGACTCCGGTACAGGCAACCTCACCGCAAGCAAACAGTCCCGGTATCGACGCTCTACCGTCCAGATCCGTGCGCACACCTCCGCTCGCATAATGTTGCGCAGGTACGACCGGGATCAGTTGCTCCCTTGGATCGATCCCTTGTTCTTGACAGCGCTGCAAGATGGTGGGGAAGCGACGTTTCCAGGTGGCGTCGCCAAGCGTACGACCATCTAGCCAAGCGTGCGGTGCCCCAGTTAAACGCATCGACTTCATAATCGCTTTGGCCACAACATCTCTGGGCGCCAAATCGCCCAACGGATGCACACCGCTCATTAAAGGTTGACCGGCAGGATCCAGCAGGACCGCTCCCTCACCTCGGACTGCTTCGGAAATTAGAGGTTGTTGCCCTCGAGCAGTGGGGCCTTGCCACATCACGGTGGGGTGGAACTGAACGAATTCCAAATCTGCAATTGCCGCTCCGACGCGCGCAGCCATCGCAACACCATCCCCAGTCGCGACGAGCGGATTAGTACTGGCCTGAAAAACCTGACCAAGACCTCCCGTGGCAAGTACGACAGCTGGGGCAAGTACCGCACCTACGCCGTCGCGTTGGCCCTGTCCCATTACGTGCAGGGTCAGACCTTGAACCGCGCCAGCAGCATCCGTCAAAAGATCCAGCGCCAACGCCTGTTCATACAGACCGATGCCATCATCGTTCAGGACTGCAGAGACGAGCGCTCGAGATATTTCTCTACCGGTGGCGTCACCACCAGCATGGGCAACCCGATCGCGATGGTGGCCACCTTCTCTCGTCAGCGAAAGTTCACCACCGGCTTCTCGATCAAATCTGGTTCCCAAGGCCACCAGACTTCGTACCGCCGCTGGCCCACGCTCCACCAGAATGCGAACGGCTTCGGTATCGCACAGTCCCGCACCGGCAACCAGAGTGTCTTGTAGATGCTCCTGAGGTGAATCTTCATCGTCTAACGCCGCCGCGATACCGCCCTGAGCCCATTGAGTAGCACCTTCATCTACTCGGCCTTTAGTGACGACTTGGACTCGCAGACCCGAACTGCGCAACGATAGCGCCAGACTCAGTCCCGCAATGCCGGAGCCGACGATTACTACGTCAGCACTTTCCGACCACCCGGGCTGAGGTGCTGTTAATCGATCTCCTGGAACTGTCACCGAGTCTCCAGATGTAGCGCAGCATTGTCTAGCAGACGGGTACCACCTACTGCTGCCGCGATGAGTATGCGTGCGTCACCGTGCTCAGGGGCTGGACCCAGCAGCGGATCGGTAACCACAACGTAATCGGGCACGACTAGCTCATTAGCGGTCAACTCTTTTTCCGCTGCAACTACGGCGTCTTCGGCACCGCCGCCGGTGGCCGCAACCTCAACTGCTGCTGATAGGGCGGCCGGTAAAACCGCAGCGGCTTGACGCTCCTGGGGGGTGAGGTACTGGTTGCGGCTAGATAGCGCGAGCCCATCCGCGTCTCGAATGGTGGGAACCGAAAGAATTTCAATCGGTATCTCGAGTTGTTGCACCATCCGATTGATTAGTGCGAGTTGCTGATAGTCCTTTTCACCAAAAACCGCCGCATCGGCATTGGTCAGGTTGATGAACTTGGCTACGACTGTGAGCACACCCGCAAAATGATCAGGTCTGGCTTTACCCTCAAGGATTTCCCCCAGCGGCCCCGGATCGAGGGTGATGTCTCGACCCACGGAAAACATGTCATCGACTCGGGGAGCGAAGACAGCAGTGACTCCTTCTTGTTCGCACATTTCCAAGTCTTGTTGCCAGGTACGGGGATAGCGATCCAGGTCTTCGCCAGCAGCAAACTGCAAGGGGTTCACGAATACCGTAACGACTAGTTCACCGTCTACTCCGCTCCACTTTCGAGCGCTTTGCAGCAGCGCGCGGTGTCCATCGTGTAAGGCACCCATGGTCATGACTACCGCTCGTGGCCGCCGTTTTGGCAGAGCCCGCATTTCAGCGAGAGTCTCAAGAACCTGAATCGGCATGAGACTAAGCATGCCCGAATCTCACCACGGTCACGAGAGACACCCGCTACTCGCCCAACACCGCCAGAATTTCGGCAGCCGCTACTGGGTTCAATATCTGCCCAGCAATAGCCCGTTCCGCCGTGCGCAGAGCCATCGCACGGTACGCCGCAGCCAAGCGTGGTGACTGTTCGTCTAGTACTTCCAGATGAGTGGCCACAGTCTGAGCGTCACCTCGAGAGACGGGGCCGGTCAACGCCTGATCTCCGTAACGCAACGAGTTATCCAAGGCGGCTCCGACCAGCGGCGCAAGGAATTTGTCTGGGCGCTCGACTCCAGAGCTCGACAACAATTCCATTGCGTCGGTAATCAAGGTGACGAGGTGATTACTCCCATGAGCCAATGCCGCGTGGTACTCCGAGCGTTTATCTTCCGAAACCAGCATGGGCTCTCCACCCATTTCCACGACCAAGGCAGTCGCGACTGGCACCAGATCATCGGGCGCGGTCACACCGAACGGACAGCCAGCCAAACGGTCGATATCCATACTGCTGCCGTTAAACGTCATAGCCGGATGCAATGCCATCGGTAAGGCACCTGCTTGTGTCAGCGGGTCCAAGACACCGATGCCGTGGCGACCAGAACTGTGCGCCACGAACTGTCCCGCGCGACACCATCCGTTGTCGGCCACTGCCGCTGCTAAGGCCGGGAGCGCATCGTCAGGAACCGTAAGCAAAATCAAATCTGATCTCTCGAAGACTTGCTCGATATCCAGTAGAACCGCTTGGGGAAACAACTCTTCGACTCGGCCCTTAGATTCATCTGAGACTGCGTGAGCCGCAACGACGTGATGTCCTGCCCGCGCTAGGGCCGCCGCAAGAGCCGACCCGGCTCGACCTGGGCCGATGACCCCAACATTCATGCGTGCTGAGTTACTCGTCATCTTGCTCAGAGCCTGACTGCATCCAACGTCCCGCAGGATCTGTCTTGAGCGCGGTTTGTGCCCGCGCATTTTGCTCATCAGCAAGCCGTCTGGCTTCATCAGCTGCTCGATACAACGCAGTGAGCTTGGCGGGTCCTGCCGGTGAATCCAAATGCATAGTGGCCAAATCAAGCTTTCGCTGCCACGGGCCCTGCGTTACACGTACGGACTGAGTCCGCGCATGTGGTGCCACCGATAACCGTCGAACAAATCGGCCGCGATCTGTCACAAATACTCGGTCATCCCATCCCACTCCGAGGAATTTATGTTGGATAGGAGCCCGCCAGCGAGCACGCGCCGGTACTGGATGTAGCGGTGTATTGCGCGCATTCACACCGGGCAAAATTTCGTTGACGACGGACAGCGCAACCGAATAGGGAGCGACGGGTAGGAGCACCTGCCTAAAGGATCCTGCATTTTGGTTTTGGTCGTCATCGCTCGCAATTCCGGCCACGGTAATCCGCACTCGCACCCAGTCCTTACGCCGCCAAAGCCACGACTGCGCAAACTCAACTGCTTGCAGGCGGCCCGGCGGTATGGTTTGTGCTTGAACTTGGAATAGCCCAGCTCGAGTCCGAAGGCCATCCGCAGATTTTGCAACTGTGAAGTTGTAGAAGACGAAGTACTCCGCGATCACGGCAATGAGCGGTATGCCGCCCAAAAGGATCCACAACAACCCAACGGGCCCAGCGGTCACCAACGTAGCGACAACGATCAAGACCGTGAGTAGAACCAGAGCGACGGTACTTCCGCGTAGCAAAAGCGAGATCACCAGGTCTCGAGATGGGACTGTCACTAAGGCCTGCTGTGGCGCTTCGCCTACATCCGGATGAAGTCCCGCGGCTCGGGCCACTACGGAGTTGCGGAGGGCTTGCGCATCGGCCCGGCTCAAGTATTGAATTTGCGCACGCGAGTCGCCGGCACCGGCTACTTCGATAGTCACCTGTGCTAAACCAAAAATTCTCGGTATGAACGGCTCAACTACATCTACACCCTGAAGCCGCGATAACTGCAACCTGCGTTCAGTCCTAGTGAGCACACCTGAGGCAACTCTAAAATCACCTTCATCGTCGAACCAAAAGGTCAGTCGTCGCCAGGCCACCCAGGACAGTCCGGCAATGAGTAATGCGATCACCAAGACCCCCGCGACGGTGATCAGTAATCCCAGTAAGAAGTTAGATCCGTCTACATTCTGGCCAACCGTGACGACGCCGATTAGCAATGCCAGCGGCAGGAACCGGGCTCCAGTAGCTATTGGAGTGAGCGGGTGGGTATGTCGAAGCGTAGTCGCCCCCAATGACGCATTGACGGGGGCTTCGACATTATCCGGTTGACTCATATGCCGGCGGACCTCTGCTCTCCTCGAGCCGCTAACCGATCACGCAACTGTGCAGCATCGCTAGGCACAAGACCAGGAATCTTGGCATCTGTCGTGGCAGCGGCAGTATGCAGCTGTACTGACGCTAAACCCGCCATCCGTTCGAATGGACCAGCGACTAAATCGACGAGTTGCATGCGGCCGTAGGGAACGATTACCAGGCGCCGGAACAGAATCCCCGACGTCACCAGCAGATCTTCTTCTCGTTCGACATAGCGATAGACCTTAACTTGGCGTCCAATCAGCCACCACTGCCACACGATGATGATTACTGCGACAGCTACCGTTAAGCCCGCACCAGCCGCGTATCCCCCAACCAGCAATGCAATGGCCACAACCGCCGCAATCACAATGAGCCAGAACAGCATCAGCGATCGTCGGACCAGCGCCAGTTTCGGTGAAATCGGGCGCCATTCTTCGCCAGGTGGCGCAAACGTGCTCTCGGATTTTCCTGCCATTCATTCAGGCTAGCCGTCTCAGTGGATAGAGCAGAACTACGGGTGTATCGGGGTGGCGAGATACTTGCTGGAACTCGACGGCAGATCGGCTGTCGGGTGGAGTGGGGTAGACGGCTTTCCGGTGATGGGTGAAATACCTTGACCTGAATCTGAGGGCGGGTAATTCTCCAGCGTCGGTCCATTA
>JAOZTQ010000109.1 GCA_029939085.1 Candidatus Nanopelagicales bacterium | reverse complement strand
CTTCCGTCGCTTCGGCGCCCAACAACTTCGATTCGGCTACCTGACGTTGTTCTCGGAGGGCATGTTCATCCGCCTGCTCTTGGGCAAGTGAACTGGTCATAGCGCTGTAGTCATCCGCCAATAGCCGGAGACGGGAGTCTCGGACATCTGTTTGGATAACAACTGCGCGCCTTGCGACTTCCGCTTGACGACCGAGCGGCTTTAGTTGCCTCCGAAGCTCAGTCAGCAGATCCGAAAGTCGGGTCATCTTGTCCTCAAGAGAGTCCAACTTTCGTTCGGTCTTCTCTTTGCGCTTGCGATGTTTGAGCACCCCGGCTGCTTCTTCGATGAAACCGCGACGATCATCAGCCGTCGCATGCAAAATCGAATCCAGTTGACCCTGTCCCACGATGACGTGCATCTCACGACCGATTCCAGAGTCGGAGAGGAGTTCTTGTACGTCCAATAAACGGCAGGGGGTGCCGTTTATGGAATATTCCGAACCGCCGGAGCGGAACATGATTCGAGAGATTGTGACTTCGGTGTAGTCGATAGGCAGAGCACCATCGCTGTTATCGATGGTCAGACTGACTTCAGCGCGACCCAGCGGTGCCCGATTGCTCGTACCGGCGAAGATGACGTCTTCCATCTTGCCGCCGCGCAGACTTTTCGCGCCCTGTTCGCCCATAACCCACGAAAGTGCGTCTACGACATTGGATTTTCCAGAGCCGTTGGGTCCAACGACGACGGTTACGCCTGGCTCAAAGTTCAACGTCGTGGGCGACGCAAAGGACTTGAAGCCCTTCAAGGTGATGCTTTTCAGGTGCACGCCGACTCCTCAGGGTCACTGAACGACCGGTTTAGGGGAAGCCTGAGAAGACTAACCCGCCATTGCGCACTTCAAGAGAAGCGGCACGCGCATTGACCGGATCAAACGGTCGCAGTCGCCAACTCCTCCTCCAGAGCTACGTTAGGCAGCGGATCCAAAGGGAGTTCACGCTCCAACTCCAACTGCTCAACCAGGCGTTCTAAGTCTTTGACCCGAGTCCGAAGCCGGGCGATCTCTGCAACTAGCCTTTGATCGGTGGTCGCAAGATGGCCGTATAGCGCCTTCGCCACGTGGTCTCCCTTCGTCATCATGAGCGCGCGCCTGAAAGTTCCCGCCCCCGGCGTCATCTCTGATTTGACCCTATTGTGCCATTTCGTGGCGGCCCTGAAAAGCCTCCTACACAAACGGCGCAGGCTGGCATTCGGGGCAACGATGCGACGAGCGATTCGTAAATCGCTCTCTCAGGATTGCGTGCCCACATCTTCGACAGGGCAGTCCCTCGCGCCCGTAAGCATCTAGCGATCGATCGAACCAGCCTGATTCACCGTTTACTGACACGTATAGCGGATCGAAGGAAGTCCCACCTGCATCCAACGCGGCCGTCATCACGGCCGCGACCTGATCCAAAACCCGACGACAGCCCTCTTCTGCTAGTGAACTTCCTGAGGTTTCCGGATGTACTTGAGCGCGCCATAGCGCTTCATCCGCATAGATATTGCCAACACCAGAGACCAAGTTTTGCGATAGCAGCAAGCGTTTGATCCCTGACTCCGATCGAGCCATACCGATCGCTACTTGCTTCTGGTCGTAGGCGGGGTCAAACGGATCCAAACCAATGTGGCGCACCGGTTCGGGCACTCCGTCTCCATCCCAATCGTCTAACCGCAACCAACCGAAAGTCCGTTGATCACGGAAGACCACAGTGCGGGTATCTGCCAAACGAAACGTGGCGCGTGCATGCCGGTCGACTACCCGCTGTTTGTCCGTCAAACGGAACTGACCACTCATTCCGAGATGAGCGATCAATGCAAGTTGCGGCTGATCATCGGCGGCGAGTTGCCACCAGAGAAACTTTCCCCGCCGTCGCACAGCCAGGATTTCGTAGCCTGCTACTCGATCGACGAAGTCGCGACGACCTAGCTCATGGCGTCTGATCGCCCGAGGGTGCCTCACCCGAGCCGACTCGATACGAGCTCCGACAACCGAGTCGGACAAACCCCGGCGCACCGTTTCCACTTCAGGCAGTTCGGGCATGGTCACACGACGACTTCTGGACCGCCAAGGTCTTCGTAGGTCTTTCGAGCTGCGCTCTGCTCAGCCAACTTCTTACTACTACCATCACCAGAACCATAAATTCGATCTTGCAGCCGGACGACAGCCGTAAAGACTTTCTTGTGATCCGGACCAGAAGATGTCAGTTCGTACTCTGGTACCCCAAGACCTAACTTCGAACTGTATTCCTGAAGCGACGTTTTCCAATCGAGTCCAGCCCCGAGACTTTTGGTAGCGACCATTTTGGAATCCGTGAGCCTAAGGATCACGGTTGTGGCCTCAGCAATACCGCACGAAAGGTAAATCGCTCCCATGATGGCTTCCATGGTGTCTGCCAAAATAGACTTCTTTTTGCGCCCACCCGTTGCGTCTTCACCCTTGCCCAGCAGGATGAAGTCGCCGAGGTCAAGGGTACGAGCGATATCAGCCAGGGCAATAGAGTTCACTACTCCAGCCCGCATCTTCGCCAGTTGGCCTTCCGGTGCATCGGGGTAGCGATGAAAAAGTTCGCTCGTTACTACGAGGCCAAGCACCGAATCACCCAGAAATTCCAGACGCTCATTCGGTCGCAAATTTCCGTTCTCATAAGCAAAGGAACGATGTGTTAACGCTTGCAGCAATATGTCATCTGGAATTTCAACACCCAAACGGGTCCTGAGAAGCTGCAGATCGGGACCCGGCATAACTAAACGTCTAGCACAGTCCGCTTGTTGTACGTGCCACAGGTCGGACATGCCGAGTGAGGCAACTTCGGCGATCTACAACGATCGCACTTGGCAAGATTCACCGGCTTGGCCTTCCACTGTGAGCGACGAGCTCGAGTGTTGGAACGCGACATTTTCCGCTTGGGGACAGCCATGTTCAGTCTCCTTCAGGCGACTGGCCTGAATCCCGCCATTTGGCGAGGTCAGACCAGCGAGGGTCTTGTTGTTCATGCCTATGCCCAGGCGCTTCGGCGAGCAATACACCGCAATCCGGACATAATCCCGGACAGTCGGGTTGGCATGTCGGTGACAAGGGTAGTGCCAACACCACCGCATCGTGAAATGCACTACTGAGATCGAGGTCTTCGGAGGTCATTTCAACCGTGTCAGCATCGTCGGCTTCCTCCTGAGATTCTGCCCCGGGGTAAGTGAAGAACTGCCTAAAACTGATCGGCAACTCCTCAGACACTGGGTTCAGGCAGCGCACACAGGCGCCTTCCGCAGAGACTTCGAGTTCACCGGTAGCAAGAATTCCATCCAGCACTGACTCGAGCAGAATGCTGACCGGGAGGTCTCCGGGTGGCACGCGCATGACTTCGTCGCCCATACCTTCGGTAACGGGGACAACCGCGTCCACTTTTAGCGAAGCGCCGGGTTGACGTTTCAGCTTCCGACTGTCGACGACCAGCGAGGGGCCATCGGTCACTGCGGTTGCACCTCGTCAACTTCTACCTCTTGCCACTGGCCAGCCAACTTTGCCCGACCGTGGGCAACTGCCTCGAGTGTCCCCTGCAATGAACCTTCGAAAGCTGCCAACTTGCCATCGACGTAAGCGTCAACTTCGGCTCGCTTCTGCTGGGTCTCAAGTTCCGCAGCTTCCAGGATTCGCCGAGCCTCAGCGTGAGCAGCCACCGTGACTTCGTCAGCGGCAACCAAACTGGCAGCCTCGGCACGTGCGTGCTCCCGGATCTGCTCAGCTTCTGCTGCCGCGCTGTCGATAAGTGCGTCTCGCTCCGCAAGTACTCCGTTTGCGCGATGAATCTCTTCTGGAACCGATTGCTGCGCTTCATTTAACAGATCGAGTACTTGATCCTTCTCGATGATTGCGCCACCGCCCAGTGCCCGCGGCTTGGCGGCCGACACAATTTCGATCGCAGAGTCCAGCGCCTGTGTAATCTCCACAGTTTTCCCCTCCTCATCCAGCGAGCGCTACTCGCTGATTTCAAGTTTTTGGTTAAGTCGATTCAGGACAGTATCCGGCACAAGACCCGAAATGTCACCGCCGTAAGTGGCAACATCTTTCACCAGACTGGACGACAGGTAACCAAATACGGGATTGGTGGACACGAATAGTGTCTCGATCCCGGTCAACCTGTAGTTCATTTGCGCCATCTGCAGCTCGTAGTCGAAATCGGAAACGGCTCGCAAACCTTTAACGATCGCCGAAATCTCGTGGTCACGGCAATAGTCCACCAGCAAACCGTAGAAGCTATCGACTGAGACGTTGTCGTAGTCGGCAAGGCATTCCCGAAGCATTTCAATGCGCTCTTCCACTGTCAAGAGGCTGGACTTTTTCTTATTGATTAAGACGCCCACGGTCACATGTTCAAATAACTCGGCCGCACGACCGAACACATCCAAATGACCATTTGTTACTGGGTCAAAAGATCCCGGACAGATCGCAGTGGCCATAAATAACCCATCACTCAGTTACCGGAAACGGACTCATCTGACCGTACCAAACTCGGGTATCGCCATAATCGCGATAATCAAGGGGCTGAATTTCATCAGGCCATTCAAATGGACCTGACCGACGTGCCAACTCGACAACCACCAAGCCATTTTCAGCGATGTAATCCCCCAAAACCAAACCACGCAGTACCGATAAAATCCGTGCGGTTGGCAGTTCGTAGGGTGGATCCATAAAGACGATGTCGAATTGATCTTGGAGACGCTCAGCTGCCCGCTCTGCGGATACCGGCAAGACTTCAGCGGTTTCAGCCTTCAGGGAAGCAATGTTGTCGCGTAATACCCGCAAAACTCCCCGATCCTGCTCGACAAAGACCGCCTGCGATAGGCCGCGGCTTAGCAACTCCAGTCCAACCGCACCGGATCCGGCATAAATATCCAATGCCGTGAGCTCAGAAAGACCGCCAGTCAGATGTTCTATTCGATTGCAGACAGATTCACGTACTCGCTCCGACGTTGGCCGGACGCCGGCACTAGGCACGTTGACTCGTCGACCACCCCATTCACCGGCCACAATTCGAGTCACGCCATCCTCACTTCCGCGTTAGGCCTTTTCTAAATATTCCGAACTCTCTTGCAGGTCCGCCAAAGCCCGCTTCAGAATCGGATACTGATCCAGTTGCGGATCTAGGCGAATAATTTCACTGGCATCCGCACGTGCACTTCCGATGATGTCCTCATCTCGCAAGACGGATAACAGGCGCAACGAGGAACGACGTCCTGACTGGGTCGCCCCCAAAACATCACCCTCTCTGCGCTGCTCTAAGTCCAATCTCGCAAGTGAAAAACCATCATTAGTTTGCGAGATCCGCTCCAACCTATCCATCGCCGGTGATCCGGCTGGAGCCTTAGTCACCAAAAGACACA
>JAOZTQ010000108.1 GCA_029939085.1 Candidatus Nanopelagicales bacterium | reverse complement strand
TCAGCATCATCCGGTAGCGGATCTGGCAGTGGCGGAACCCCAACTTGGCCATAGGGGAGGGGTCTACCCAACGAATCGCGTGGGCGTGATTGTTCAGCACGGCCGTCTCGATTCCGATCTCTCGGAGGCGGATTCTCGCGCTTCTCTACCAACGTGGATCGGCCACCTCTTGGTCACAAAGTTGATGACCCCACTCGATCGGATCGAGGGGAAGTTCTAGTCCCTCGGTAGTCTCAGTTTCCGTTATTAGAGCAGCATCGATCGCCGCACCCGCGGGCGGTTCCCCGGTCCGAACCGGTGCAAATATGATTTCGTCTTTCGCGGAACTGCTTGTCGGGACGTAGAGTCGGCCGCTGGTATCTATCAATGCGCTCGGAGCAAGTGACGACTCACCATCGAGTACCAACGTCACTTTGAGATTGGCTTTACCTTGCCGACTAAAGCCACAGCCATTGCTACTCACCTTCAGGATCGCTGGGTTTTGGAGAGATGGCGTCGCAGTCTGCTCATCGGCTTGAGTTGGCTCTGTGCCCTGGGGAGTTGGGCTGGTCGAGGTAGTTGGTGGATCTTCGTCGACTGAAGTTGCATCGCTCGGTGAGGCGCTGGGCTTTGCCGATTGCGTGCCGAGCGGCTCTGGTTTGGTCTTGATTATCTCCCTGGGTTTTGCAGATCGGCCACTGCCAACTGTGGTCGTTGCCGCAGGGCCCCGCTGTCCGTCGGCCGCTGCCGCAACTTGGATGCGGTAAGTCAGACCCGGTTTGATCGAGGGGTATCGCACTTTTGTTCCGTCAACGGATTGCCATGCACCATCAATAGCTACTTGGTAGCCGTCAGTCGCACCTGAAACACCAAACCAGGAGACAGTTAAACCGTTCTTTGTGAGTCGGGCGAAGAGTCCTTCAGGCCTTGTGAGTACCTCACTACTTGTCGCTGCATCTGCCTGCGGGGTGCTCTTGGTAACTGACCCCACCAACTCATCGGTTGAATTCGGCGTCGAGGATTCATTGGCGTTGGAACAGCTAGTGACGGCAACTGCGCAGACCACGGCTACTGCCGTGGAGATTGCCGCGCCAAACGCCACCACATCTCCATTGTGGGACCTTTTTCGCAGATTCATAGGTATTTCACCGGATCGGTCCGAACGAAGCGAGATGGGTATAGCAGCGACATAGTGGATAACATCTCGGTTGTGAGCCCTTGGCATGATTCAGGAAAATCCATAGACACGACGATTGACGATGCGCTGGGTGACAGTGATGTGGTCGACCTGCTGAATCGACTGAAGCGTCGAGAAGTGCATGGCAAGGAGCTGCGGGCCGCCGCACTCCGACGTGCCGAGTTAGCGGATCCGTCACTGAATGCGCTTACAGCCTGGGTTGCTGATGAAAGAGAAGATGCGAGTCGGACAGGCCCATTTGCAGGTATTCCGACGGTGATCAAGGACAACGAGGATTTGACCGGACTCCCCACATTTATGGGTTCGATGGCCATTCAGTCGCAACCGGCGAAGGGGAATGCGCCGTTTGTCTCGCAACTGCTGGAGCTCGGACTTCAACCAGTTGGCAAAACCACAATGCCAGAGTTCGGTCTAACGGCTACGACTGAGTCCTCTCGCTATGGCGCTACTCGAAACCCCTGGGACACCAATCGATCGACAGGCGGTTCCAGCGGTGGTTCGGCGGCGTTGGTAGCAGCGGGTGTTGTCCCCATGGCCCACGCTAACGACGGTGGTGGTTCGATTCGGATTCCCGCCTCATGCTGCGGACTGGTTGGCCTGAAGCCTTCACGAGGTCGCCTTATCGATTCACCGGAAATTGATCGGCTACCGGTGAATATCGTGACGCAGGGCGTCCTAACCCGGTCAGTTCGCGACACAGCTCGCTTTTTCGCTGAGGCCGAGCGATCGTTCAGCAATCCCAAATTGCCCGAGGTGGGTGATGTCCAAGGTCCTGCTAAGCAAAGGCTACGGATCGGTGTAGTTCTCGACTTTGATGGTCGTTCGGTAAGTGAAGATACTCTCGCCGCGATTGCTCAAACCGTCGCGATCCTCCAGGATCTAGGCCATGTGGTCGACGAGGTGGCTTTCCCGTTTTCGCAGCAGGATGGACGAGACTTCCTGCGCTATTGGGCGCTTCTGGCCTACTCCATGCGCCGGTTTGGTGACCAAATAGTTGGGCAGCCTGTAGACAGTGCTAGGACCGAAAATTTTACGGACGGTCTGGCGTCCCTGCTGTCGTCAATGTTTGAACGCATACCGCTTTCGTTGTGGCGATTGCGGAGATGGGCTGAGCGAACTGATGCGGGAACTGGCTCCTATGACGTGCTACTCACCCCAGTCCTTGGGCATGAGCCACCTCCGATTGGATATTTAGGTCCAGATGTGGATTTCCAAGTTCACCTATCACGCCTGCTCCGTTGGGCTGGCTTTACCGCGATGAGCAACGTGACCGGATCGCCTGCATTGTCGTTGCCGTTGGGCAGATCCGAATCAGGAGTACCGATCGGTATGCAGTTTGTGTCAGCGGTGGGCCAAGAACGATGTTTGCTGGAGTTGGCCTATGAGCTGGAAGAAGCTCACCCATGGCGCCGAACGCCCTCCGGCTAGCACCAGGTTTCTCATATGCCAGAAGGAGATGCGGTCCTACGGGCAGCGACGCGACTCAACCAGGCCTTGGCAGGTGAACGACTCACTAAGGCCGATATTCGAGTGCCTCGATTCGCAACGGTTCGCTTGACCGGTGCGCACGTTATCGAGACTCACACCGTAGGTAAACACTTGCTTACCCGTATTGCCCGTGAGGACAAAAAACTAACGCTGCACAGCCACATGCGTATGGACGGTCGCTGGGTTGTGGGGAAAGCGGCCAATCGACCATGTGCAGGTCCGGATTTTCAGATTCGAGTGTGGTTGGTTACCGAACACAGCCAGGCAGTTGGTTTGCGAATGGCAGAAGTCAAGGTGATCCCGACGGCCGACGAAAATCGGCTCATTGGGCATTTGGGTCTGGATGTACTGTCTCCGGATTTCCGATCAGAAGAAGGCGCGCAACGGATCTTGGCGCAAGGCAACGCTGAGTTAGTTCAAGTCCTGCTGGACC
Organism: Candidatus Nanopelagicales bacterium; assembly: GCA_029939085.1. GTDB lineage: Bacteria > Actinomycetota > Actinomycetes > S36-B12. The sequence continues at coordinate 2,310 of JAOZTQ010000108.1, read as the reverse complement.
AGCGCGTGATTTGTGGCCTGGGAACTATGTGGGCGGCTGAGATGGCCCACAACATGGGAGTAAATCCCTATGCGCCGGTCGACTCTATGTCCGGCCTGGAGTTAGGGCTTGATTACGTTCGAGGGGAGATGATGGCTGCGCTCACTGTGAGCCCAGGCGAGTCTCGTTCTCGGCTCATGGTTTTCGAACGAAATCGCCAACCGTGTCGCAAGTGTGGCGCCGGAATCCGTCGGGGACGCATCGGGACGCCGCCTTATCAGCGAGTAACTTACTGGTGCCCCTCGTGTCAGCCGGTACCGTAGCGTCGCGCCCGACAGACTCACTTCTTTGGCGATTTTTCCTTGACCTGCTTCTTGGCCTTGATAGCGGCATCGAGTTCAGCTTTGTAGACGCTGTGGTTCAACGACTGCTCGTTCGACTCTGAGCCATTACCCATCACTTTGGTGGAGTACATCGTGCTCACCTCCCTGTTTTCCTAATTATTTCCAATACCAATTGATCTAATACGGGTTGGTGCGTGGTTTACATCACAGATTCGTTTAGCCTTGTGGCGCTCACACGCTGGGTGAGGGGAGTGGAGTCATGGCCAAGACGGTGGCGCTCGAACGACTAGTGAAGTTGATCGCGCTCCTACCGGATCCAGGTTCCGCAGGAAAGCCAGCGTTGGAACTCGCTGAAGAGTTGGAACTTACGGGCAGTGACAAGAGCAAGCGAGACGTGTTGGCTCGTGATATCCGCAATCTGCGGAAGCAAGGCGTAGAGATCAACAATATTTCCCCAGAAGGTGAAGAGGCTCGGTACATCTTGGTGCCCGGCGATAGTCGTGTCCGACTGGCGTTTCCCGAATCAGAGCGGGCCGAATTGGCTAGAGCAGCGTTGCTGGCCGCGAATCCGGAGGTCTTACGTGAGTTAGGCGCCCCCGATGATCAAGCTGATGTCGGGGTGGAGTTACACCTACCGCAAGCGTCCGATCTAGACCTCGTTTTGCGTGCTCTAGGCGCACGTTGCAGATTGCGCTTTTCGTATAACGGCAAGGATCGAGATGTCACGGCAGTATCGCTGCATTTGTGGCGCGGTGGTTGGACCATCACGGGAATTGATACCGCAACACAAAGCGAGCGGACTTTCGCATTACGGCGGATGACTGAGGTTTCGATTGATGAGCCCGGCACTGTGTCCTCAGCCCGGCACCCGCAACGCAACAGCACCGACCCGCTGACTTGGCAACTAGACCCCGCCGTCACTGCCGAGTTAGAGACGCCAAAGGAGTTCGCGGCGGACGTCGTGGATTTACTTCATGGTGAAACCAGTGCCGCAACTGAGTCAGATTGGGTTGTCGTACATGCCGAAGTGACGAACCGTCGTGCGTTCTTTTTTCGTCTCATTGAGTTAGGTACCCGGGTTAAGCTCATTGGGCCGGAAGACCTACGGCAGCAATTTCGTTCGGAATTTCTGGAGCCGTTTCTTGCTTCAGGGAGCCGCACATGACCGCAATGGATGCCCTCGTTCGAATCCAGCGGGTTATTTCCGTACTCACTTTGCACCCCGACGGTTTGCCCTTAACCGTCTTGGCTGAAGAGTTGGGTGTTCCAGCTGATCAACTGCAAAGTGAAATCCTGGCCTATTACCGAGTGGACGTAACGAGTGAGCAGGCTGCCGGCATGCTCCGACCCGAGGTAATCGATTTTGTCTCAGCGACCGGGGAAGTAGTTGACCCCCACCAGGCGCCAGTGATCCGGTTGGCTAGTGACGTGCCAGCTGCTGAACTTGGTATTCGTCAACTGAGTGCCACAGATTTGTCCGCACTTTATACCGCTGCTCGCAGCTTGCTCCAGCTTGAACCTGACAATCAGGAGCTCCGGGCGGCAGTTGAGCGTCTGCGACGGGACTTATTGGGCGAAGAGATCGATCCAAATGACGAATCGGGTGCCGATCGATTGGCCGTCCTGCGCGAAGCGATCCAAACTTCTACACCCGTCACTATTGAGTATTCCCGCGAGTGGTTGCCTGGGGTAAGCCGCCGGACGATACACCCCTACCGTCTGCTGAAGACCGATCGCGGTTACGAGTTAGATGCCGGCCCGATCGTGGACGGTCGACCTAGGACCTATCTTCTGCGACGTATGCGGTCCGCTCAGCCGGTTGGCGCCGAAACATTTGCCAGACCCGACGACCTAGATTCAATCCTCGAACGGGATCGTGAGCCGGTTCGGGTGCAGCTCTCCCTTCCGCAAGGAAGTCACTGGGTAGCCGATAGATTCGCCGAGAGCACCGAAGTCGTTGCATCAGATCGGGATGATCTCACCCTGG
>JAOZTQ010000107.1 GCA_029939085.1 Candidatus Nanopelagicales bacterium | reverse complement strand
CGCTGCTTGAGCTCTCTGCGACGACAAAAGAATCGCTATGGCAGGGAATTTGCGCTGCTGCTGTTGGGGGCCGCTTAGGCGATATCGGAGCCGCGGTCGAAGAATCTGTCCGTTCAACCAGCCCCGACTACGGCATAGTGCGGGATTATGTCGGCCATGGCATCGGATCACAGATGCACATGGCCCCGCCGGTTCCCAACTTTGGTTCAGCGCGAAAGGGTCCGCGCCTTAAGCCTGGTATGGCGCTCGCTATCGAACCAATGGTGACACTTGGTAGCGCTGAAGTTTCGGTGCTGGAAGACGATTGGACCGTAGCCACCGATACCGGCCAGCCCGCCGCGCATTGGGAGCACACCGTCGCAATTACGCAACGAGGACCGTGGGTATTGACAGCTCCCGACGGTGGAGCCGCGGAGTTTGCCTCACGCGGCGTTGCGTCACCGGCGGCGGATCTCAACTGATCCAGCGAGTGAGAGCCGCATCACACCAGATCGCGGTTTCCGCCACTGCCATTCATGCCCTACACTTACGAACGGTTCAGTATGTTCTGAGCGGCGATTCAGCGGAACTCCTGCTTTCGGCTCCTGTCGGGGCTGGAGTTGCTCTGCAGTCGATCAGAAGCTGAACTGGCCGTGAAGATGATGGGGTTAGTTCTCATCGGAACGCGGTGCAGTAGCCGGCTCAGGCCGGAAGTGCAGAGACAAGGACGTGTCGAGTAATGGCCAAGAAAGATGGCGCCATCGAGCTGGAAGGCGTAGTTGTGGAGTCACTCCCCAATGCGATGTTTCGGGTCGAACTCGACAACGGCCACAAAGTCCTGGCTCACATCAGCGGAAAGATGCGGATGCACTACATCCGGATCCTGCCCGATGATCGTGTCGTCGTGGAACTATCACCTTATGATCTGACCCGCGGTCGGATCATCTACCGCTACAAGTGATTCGCGAGGAACTGTTCAGATGAAGGTCAAGCCAAGCGTCAAGCCGATGTGCGACAAATGCCGCGTCATCAGACGCAAAGGTGTTGTCCGGGTTATCTGCGACAACCCGCGTCACAAACAGCGTCAGGGTTAGTCCCAACGCACTACAACAAAACGGGTCACTCGACCCCCGATCGGCCACGTGCCCGCATCGGGACGATACCTCCGGACAGACGGGCCGGAGACCCACCGGGCGGTGGGATTGGTGACTTGAAGGACCCGTCGCGACAAGAGAAGGAAACGCCCGATGGCACGTCTAGTCGGTGTCGACCTGCCCCGCGATAAGCGGGTCGAGGTGGCACTCACCTACATCTATGGAGTAGGTCGTTCCCGTTCACAACAGGCTTTGGCCGCAACGGGGATCGATCCAAATTTACGGGTCCATGAGTTGGGCGACCCTGAACTGATCGCGTTGCGCGATTGGATCGAGGGAAATCTACAGGTTGAGGGCGATTTGCGCCGCGAAGTTCAGGCCGATATTCGCCGGAAGGTTGAGATCGGTTCATACCAGGGGATCCGCCATCGTCGTGGTCTTCCGGTACATGGCCAGCGCACGCACACGAACGCCCGTACCCGAAAGGGCCCGCGCAAGACCGTAGCGGGCAAGAAGAAGGCCTAACGGCCCCTAACCATTACCCAACAACGTAGGAGAGAACCGACCACATGGCTCCCAAGAGTCCAGGCGCCAAGAAGGTGCGCCGCAAGGAAAAGAAGAACGTAGCCCACGGGCACGCTCACATCAAGAGCACGTTCAACAACACAATCATCACGATCACCGATCCCACCGGTGCCGTTATCGCTTGGTCCTCTGCGGGCCAAGTTGGTTTCAAAGGCAGCCGTAAGTCAACGCCGTTCGCGGCCCAGATGGCAGCGGAAGCAGCTGCACGACGCGCCATGGATCACGGCATGCGAAAAGTGGATGTCTATGTGCGGGGCCCCGGCTCCGGCCGTGAGACTGCCATCCGCTCACTACAGGCCACTGGCCTGGAGGTCGGATCTATCTCCGATGTAACCCCGATCGCCTTCAATGGTTGCCGCCCACCCAAGCGGCGCCGCGTCTGAGCAGGAGAGAGTAAGCATGGCCCGATACACCGGACCCGACTGCAAACGCTGCCGCCGGGAGAAGACAAAGCTGTTCCTCAAGGGGAACAAGTGCTACACCAACTGTCCGCTAGAAAAGCGCAAAGCCTACCCACCGGGTATGCATGGACAGGCACGACGAACCAAGGAGTCAGAGTTCCTCCTGCAGATGCGCGAAAAGCAGAAGCTTGCGCGTATCTACGGAGTACTGGAGAAGCAGTTCCGCGGCTACTTCGCCGAGGCGTCCCGTCGTTCCGGTAAGACTGGTGAAAACCTCCTCCAGATCCTGGAAAGCCGACTCGACAACGTTGTCTACCGCGCTGGCTTTGCCTCGTCCCGAGACATGGCGCGTCAATTAGTCCGACACGGTCACTTCACCGTCAACGGTCACAAAGTAGACATTCCGTCCTACCGGGTGAGCCCGACCGACATCATTGAGGTGAAGCCGTCATCCAGGGAGCTGACGCCATTCCTCGCTGCGATCAACGATGCTGGCCTACGCACTGTGCCGGGCTGGCTCGAGGCGATCCCCACTCAGCTGCGCATTCTGGTTCATTCGCTACCCGAGCGGGAAGCGATTGATACGGAAGTGCAGGAACAACTGATCGTCGAGTATTACTCGAAGTGATCTTCGGGGTCGCACGACCCCGACCAGTCTTGGGCGTCATATAGCGGGCGTCCACGGAAAGGAAACAAGAAGTGCTCATCACCAAACGACCTGTTCTACGCGAAGAACCAATTTCGGACTACCGTTCGCGATTCGTACTGGAGCCGTTGGAGCCGGGTTTCGGCTACACGCTGGGAAACTCGATACGTCGCACGCTGCTGTCCAGCATTCCTGGAGCTGCAGTAACCAGCATTAAGATCGACGGCATTCAGCATGAGTTTTCGACGATTGAAGGTGTCAAGGAAGATGTCACCGAGATCATTCTGAACGTGAAGTCCCTCGTCGTTTCGATTGACGGCGACGATGTGGCCACCGCGTATATTCATCGCACCGGCCCCGGACTGGTTACGGCTGCTGATATTCAGTTGCCAGCCGGTGTCGAGGTACACAACCCCGATCTGGTGATTGCGTCGCTTGATGAGCGCGGTCAGTTGGAAATGGAGCTGACCATCGAGGCCGGTCGCGGTTACGTATCGGCTCAGGCACCGCCACGAGATGCTGGTGTCGAGATAGGTCGGATTCCAGTCGATTCCATTTACTCACCGGTGCTCAAAGTGACCTACAAGGTTGAGGCCACTCGTGTCGAGCAGCGCACTGACTACGACCGGCTGATTGTGGACGTAACCACGCAACCATCCATTTTCCCGCGAGATGCCGTCGCCTCCGCAGGTCGCACCCTCGTGGAACTCTTCGGTCTTGCCCGGGAGTTGAACACCGAGGCTGAGGGGCTCGATCTTGGTCCGTCACCGGAAGAGGAAGAGGACAACGCTCTACTCGCTACATCGATTGATGCGTTGAACCTCTCCGTGCGCTCCCACAACTGCTTGAAGCGGGAAGGCGTTCAAACAGTGGGTGAGCTCATCACTCGCTCCGAGGCTGATCTGCTCGATATCCGTAACTTCGGCAGTAAGAGTATTGACGAAGTCAAGATCAAGCTCAATGAAATGGGGCTGGCGCTGCGCGACAGCCCGCCCGGATTCGATCCGTCTCAGGTCGTCTACTACGGCGATGACGATGGCGGTTATGTCGAAACCGAGCAGTACTGAGATAGCGAACTAGTCAGGAGTAGTCATGCCCACCCCGACCAAGGGAACCCGCTTCGGCGGCAGCCCGGCGCACCAGCGACTGATGCTGGCCAATATGGCGTCAGCACTGTTTGAGCATGGCCGGATCACTACCACTGAGGCAAAGGCCAAGCGGCTGCGTCCGTTTGCGGAGCGTTTGGTAACCAAGGCAAAACGCGGCGATCTTGCAGCGCGACGTCAAGTTGCCTCGGTGATCCGAGACCGCACCGTCGTGCACGAGTTGTTCACCGAAATCGCACCCGGCTATGCGGGTCGACCCGGTGGCTACACCAGAATCACCAAGATTGGACCGCGCAAGGGCGACAATGCCCCGATGGCGGTCATCGAACTGGTTGAGCCCCTGGAAGAGCAGACTGTGGCTGAAGCGACTGCTGCAACGAAGCGCGCGGCTAAAGACCGGGCGTCGGCTGAGTCAGAGGTGAATGAGCAGGCTGATCAGGTCCAGGATGAGGAAGTAGTCGAGACCTCGACCGATGACCAGCAGGCAGAGTCGGCTGCAGTCGAAGAGGATGCGGAAGTCCAGGACGTCGATACGGACGCAACGGCTGAAGATGCCGATGACTCCGAAGATTCGGATGAGGAAGCCGACGACTCTGACAAGGCTGAAGCCTCGGAGGACGACACCGAGAAGTGAATGGTCCTGGCACGGATCCCCGCGCCGTTCCGGAGGGTTGCACCCGAGTTCGGTTAGATCTGGCTTATGACGGAACCGGTTTTTCCGGATGGGCTCGTCAGCCTGGCCGGAGTACAGTCCAGCAGCGAGTTGAAGATGCGTTGTCGGATATTTGTGGCTGTCCTATCGCAGTGCATTGTGCGGGGCGCACAGATGCGGGAGTTCATGCGCGAGGTCAAGTAGCCCACGCGGACTTGCCGGACACTGCTCTACAGCGTCGGACTTGGCACGGGCTTACAGCCCAACTCAACCAGTCGCTGGGTCCGCAGATCAGATGTCGACGGATCGAGCCTGCCCCGGAACATTTCGATGCGAGATTCGCGGCCAAATCTCGACACTATGTGTATCGAATTTGTGATGATCCGCCGAACTATGACCCGCTGACACGTGAGTGGGTACATTTTCACCCTCGCGTTCTCGACGTTTCAACCATGGCTGCGGCTGCGGGATCTTTAGTCGGCGAGCATGACTTCGCCGCATTCTGCCGCGCAAGAGAAGGTGCGACCACAATCCGACGACTTGACTATGCGACCGTCTGTCGTACGTCCAGTGATCTCCTGGAGGTTGCCCTGGGTGCCGATGCTTTTTGCCATTCCATGGTTCGGTCTGTCGTTGGTGCGCTGGTGGCTGTGGGAGAGGGCAGGCGCGAACCATCATGGGTTGCGGAGATCTTGGCAGGTCGCCAACGTGACTCGGCGGCAGGTGTCATGCCGGCCTTGGGTTTGGTTCTGGAACGCATCGAGTATCCACCCGATGACGGGCTCGCCGCTAGGGTGCGTGAGTCGAGACAAATGCGGAAACTTAAGTCGAACTTGGACTGATACGTGAACTCGTTTGATTTCCTCAGCAGCGCGCATCCAACGAATGAATCTGGCACGCTAGCGCCGTTAATGCTGATCTAAGTTAGTCGGAGGAATCAATGCGGGTAGTAGTGGC
>JAOZTQ010000106.1 GCA_029939085.1 Candidatus Nanopelagicales bacterium | reverse complement strand
TCCCCGATAGCACCGGAAAGTGCGACCGACTCACGCCATAACGTATTGGTTGATAGCGAAACGAGGAATACGAATGCCGTAGCGACCAGCGATGACAATGAGGTACGTAATTTTTCCGTTTGCTCGGATGTATCCAAAACATAGGACAGCGGACGCATGATTAAAGCAACCAACGCAGCGGGGACGAAGGCAACCAAGACGCATGCCCATATAGGCAATGCAAAAACTACTTCCTGAAAGTTCACGTTTAGACCTTCTCGGGCTTTTCAAGCGATGTCACGCAAATGGTCAAGATCCTCAAAGAATATCCCGCGTACCTTGCTCCAGGAACTGGCTGGCTCAGTTCGGTTGAGTCACTTGCGCTTAACATTCTTGCAATTTCCGGTGACGGTATCCCCTTTGTCTGCCAAGACACGGGTCTTGCTGCCACGGCATTCCACGTTGTCATTGGGTTTGCCGTCGCGAGCGTTGATTCGGTCTGGTCCTTTGCCGCTGATCAATGTGTCGGGTCCCGGACCACCGATGAGTAGTGCACGACCGGACCGCTTTCCGTCGGCTTTCTTGGGCTTGGTGTTCGACTTAATCTTGTCAGCACCAGGACCACCGTCTGCAGCGGCATTGGCGGCCTTCAGGATTAAACGATCACGACCCAAAGCCCCGAAGGTTGAGCTCTTCTTTGCTTTGACAGTTACTTCATCGCGACCGGGTCCGGCGTATACGGGTCCGGATTTTTTCTGCTTGAGTTTGTCAGCCCGCACAGTCCCGAGTCGCAGTTCGCCCAGGCCGGTCGGCTTTTCAGCAAATGGGCGGCAGACCAGTTGCAGGCTTAAGCTGCTGCCGTCCTTCATGCCTTTAACCTTCAGTTTGGCGCCATTGTCGGACCAGCGGACGTGCTCGTGTCCAATGTTTTTCTTTGGTGAGTACCCGTCGACGTGAATGGGAACCTCGCCAGTCTCACAGGTCGCCTGAGGCATCTTTGGGTATTCGGTGCTTTGATTCACGACCGACATCGGCAGTCGCCTACCAACCTCCATGCCATTAACGTCGGACGTAGCAGCGACAGCGGAGCCGCTGGCTGTGGCGCTCAAGTCCCGCTGGATAGTCTGAGTTATCGAACTCGACTCCCCTGGCAACCAACCACGTTGTGGCGGCGTGAGCTGATAGGGCTGGACTGCCGGATCTTCACTAGCACCGGATCCCCCGTATGCGGCGTAGAAGGTGTATTCGCCAGACTCCAGCGGCTTACCTTTTGCGGTGACGCTGCCGTTATCTAGGGTTCCGCCCGCAATCACCTGATCCGAGGTTGGGTCTGGGGCATCACCAGCCTGGATGAAGACTCCGGCTTCACCCTGGGCGGGAGCGTTGGCGTCCGGCGTAACCGTCACGGTGAAGGTGGGGGTTCCATCCACTTTGTCATACGTGTCCAAGCTGATGGTGAGTGAAGTTTGCCAGAACATATTGGTGGGAAAGTCTCCCCAGTTGCAGTCACTGGATGTCCACTGATTGCTCTGTACATCATCAGTGGCCCAAAAAATTCCTGGGCCCCAGTGATGAGTCTTGGTAGCGTCCCAGTTCGTTGCAGTCTGAGTCCAAGACGAACCAAAATCAGTCTGTGCGTAGGCGGGAGAAAGCGAGATGCTACTGCTGTCTTTGTCCGTGCAATCCTTCATCCGGTAGTAGCCCTCTGGAGTGTTCGAGGTCCACGACTTCGTAGCCCACGGGCTCAGACTGCTTTTACCCTTGTCGGCTTGGTAGGCGCAGGTGTAACCATCGGTGGATCTGCCACTGTTCTTACCGGTGTAGGCAACGCTGCTCGTGCTACCTCCCGTTTCTTTCTGACAGGTACTCTCGGCCATGACTGCAGGTGCAGAAAGCGAGATCATTCCTGCCGCAAGGCCAGCGATACTCAACGTGGAAATAGCAAGACGGCGCATGGCCGAAAGTTTAATCCTGCGAATGGTTGAACGCCCAGAAAAAAATCTACTTCTTGAGGAAAAATTGAACTCTCGCCGAGGTTAATTTTCATGACTCGTTAGTCGACCCGGTTGTGTGCGGTCGTATACGGGCAAACGCGAGGTTCAGGTTGATTCATCAGGAGCTCCACAACAGGAGACGCAGCGAAAACTGCCGCCCGCGGCTAGACCGAGATGCGTCGCCGCTCATCGCAAATCTACGGAACGCATCATCCACGCAAAACCCAGAATGGATACACAGGAGGACACGAGAATAAGTATCGAAGCGCTGACATAGGCCGCACTATCGAGCTGCCAATCAGCCCCGCGCGGCACCCACCAGTTAATGGCACGAGCGGCTACCGCGATAACTCCCAAAAGCAGGAAGCTCACCGGGAGCACGCTTTTGGATAGCGTCGAAGGAGCCACCGAATGCCAGTATCGAGGTAGCAACCAAGCCATCGCACCAGCGAAGCAGGCTGTCGTGAGTACGACAGCACCGATTGCATCAGAGGGACGATGCCAACCTGCAGCTAATACGCCCCAAGCAACAGTGGCCGCCCATACGACACCCACAATCGCAATCCACGGACGTACCCGGACGCTGCATACCAACATGATGGCTAAAACCAAAGACGTCGCGACGGTGGTAGTACCGCTTGGGAACGTGTTTAGTCCGTCAAATTTCACCTGACTCTCTAAACCTGAAAGAACTGGTCTCGGCAGCAGTAATTTCAGCAACTCGGCCAACAGCACCGTCCCGGCAAAGACCGTCACCGCGGCGATGCCTGCGCGAAGCTTTTTTCGCCAGACTCCAATGATGACGACCAGCGCCAAAGCCGCGATCAGCAGCGGAAGACGAATCGTCTCTAAAACTTCCTTGGCTCGACCAATCTGCTTTTTCCCAGCCTTGACTCGCTCAATGACAGCCGAGTCGTCCCAGGTCTGCCCCCACGATGTCTGAACAGCCAGCAGATACACCAACACGACGACCACTCCGGCCAATACCGCGACCTTGACGAAATCGCGGGCACGGCGATCAACATCATCAGAGTCAGCTGAGACAGATGGTTCGGTCACTGCCGCATCCTAGAGGTCAGCGTTGCACCAGCCAAAACCCAGTAGTAGCTCGAATACGACGACTCCGAAACCGGTCAGGCGGCAATATCGCTGCCGCGCTGCCAGGGCACTGGATGCTGATTCGCTGATATGGCAAGAGAAAAGCCTGGCCCAGTACTTAACCGGTTGTGGTCCCTGGTTTTCTCGACTGGGCCAGGCTGCTTAGGGTCCCTCTGGGAGAGTTAATGTATTCGAACACATGTTCGACCTTATGTGCAAGTGTTTGTGCAAAAAATCTGAAATTTCAACACGGCCAGTCCGCTCTGCTGCAAATGGCGGCGAGTTAACTGACCGGGGGTTCGCGGGTAGATCTCTGTGTCCAGTCTTGATCACACAGCAACCGGGTAAATATAAGAATCGAAATCCCAATGGTGATCAGGATGAGGAGTGACGAGCTGACATAAAGCGTGCTTCCCAGTTGCCAGTTCTCACTCGGCACCCACCAGGTGATGAGTCGAGCAACGACTGCGAGCAGCCCTAGCGTTAGCGCCCCTACCCTGATCAGGTTGCCGGAGAACTTGGCCGCCGCGGCTGGACGCCAATGCCGGGGTAGCGACCACGCGACTACTCCCGAGAAGCAGGCCGTAGCGAGCAGGATGCCACCGATTGTGTCCGACGGACGATGCCAACCAGCCGCCAGCGTTGCCCAGGTCGCTGCCGCTGCCCCGATCACACCGACTAGGGCAATCCACGGTCGAGCGCGAGCTGCGGAGACCACGATGAGGGCGAGCACACTGGCTGTGGCAATTGTGGCGTGTCCGCTGGGGAAGGTATTCAAACCACGGAAGATTGTCAGCGCGTCATATGACGTCAACTCTTGCCGTGGCAACACCGACTTGAGGATCTCAGCGAGCAGGATTGTTCCGGAGAACGTCAGTACTGCGGTGATTCCGGCTCGAAGTCGTTTTCGCCATAGGCCTATCGCCAAGAGGATCCCCAGCGCCAAGACGATGGATCCGATGCGGATGTTGTCCAGGATCTCCTTGGCCCGGTCAACACGCTGCTCGCCGGCGGTGATTCGTTCCAGTACCGCGATATCGTCCCATTCCTGACCCAGAGTTGTATGGACTGCCAGCAGGTAGATCAGTCCAAAAAACGCAGCCGACCACAGCGCGAGCGCTCGAAGTTGGCGTGCGCGATTCCGTGTTTCGTCAGGCGACTGCGAAGACGAGATGTCGGACACGATTGCATCCTAGACATCATTCCGGTGCAGCGACTTAGTAAGTGACTCGAAGCAGTCGATGCCATCGTGCCAATCGTTGATCTGCGGATACTTCGTTACTGAAGGTCCGCCGATCATTCGGTGAGAATGCCGACCAATCCTTTAGCTCGTGACTTGCTGTATTTGGTGAAGAATCCGCCGACCAGGACAGTGCCGTCGGGGCGCAATACGGAGTCACTGACTGACGCGTTGAAGCCGGAACCTGCCTTAAAGGACTTGTCACGAACTCCATCTTTCTTCAGCCTCGTAATACCAGGCGCCTTCTTTCCTCGGTACTTGGAAAAGTTCCCAACAACAACGAGTCGCTTATCTGGCTGCACCGACACCGAGTTGACCTGACCATCGAAGCCCGTGCCGGTACGTAACCTGAGTGACCGCCATCCGTTCTTGGCGATCAGGACAAGATTGGAGGCGCTTTGCTGGTCATATTCCGAGAACGATCCTCCGATAAGAAACTCCTTGCGATACTTCTGAATCGAGTAAACGCCGCCAACTGTGGAACCAAAACCACTAGCGACGTCGAAAGACGAGTCCGCCGAACCGTCGCTATTGACACGCGCCAAGCCACTGCCTAACGAGGCTCCGTAGCTGGCGAATGTCCCACCGACGAGAGCCTTACCTTGCTTCAACGCAAGCAGACTTTCCACTGATCCTGGCTGAAGTTCCGCCGGGGCAACGAAAGAAGAGTCCAGCGTCGCATCTGGCTTCAGTTTCACGAGACCACCAGAGACAGCTTCGGATCCATAACTGGTAAAGAAACCGGCAACCAGAAGACTGCCGTCCGAAAGCAGTGCCATGGCACTCACTTGATCGTTGAAGCCAGCGGGTGCATAGGTCTGATCAATAGAGCCATTTGAGTTCACTCGCAGCAGGTTGCCGACTGAGACTCCGTCATAAGTCTGAATACTGCCACCGAGTAACATCTTGCCGTTCTCCAACGGAATGATGCTGGTCACGGGACCGCTGGGGCCTGAGCCTGGTTTAAAGCTCTTGTCTCGTTTCCCATTGCCCTTTAGTCGAATCAATCCAGGAGCACGCTTGCCCTGATACTCGGTGAAATATCCAGAGACGACCGATTTCTTGCTCCTCCCGGGCAACGCGACGGTCAACACCGCTGTCGGGGGGCTGT
>JAOZTQ010000105.1 GCA_029939085.1 Candidatus Nanopelagicales bacterium | reverse complement strand
GATTTCGTTACTACAGACGATGGCACCGGACTTGTGCACATCGCACCGGCCTTCGGAGTCGATGACCTCGCGGTGGGGCAAGCCAATGATCTTCCCGTGATCAACCCAATCCGACCGGATGGAACTTTTCTTTCAGACCTGGATCTAGTCGGAGGGCAGTTTTTCAAGGCAGCCGATCGAGATCTTGTGACAGATTTGGATCAACGGGGTCTCCTGGTCCGCGAGTTGGCATACGAACATCCCTATCCGCATTGTTGGCGCTGTCATACCCCGCTGATCTACTACACGAAACCTGCTTGGTACATCCGAACGACCGCTCGTAAAGACGAACTGCTCGCCGAAAATGAATCGACTAACTGGTTCCCCTCGAATATCAAATGGGGGCGTTACGGCGATTGGCTAAATAACAACATTGACTGGTCGCTGTCGCGAGATAGGTACTGGGGAACGCCGCTACCACTGTGGCGATGCCCCGATGGCCACTTGACCGCGATCGGTTCTTTGGCGGAACTTTCCCAGTTGTCCGGTGAGGACGTCACCGGACTGGAACCTCATCGACCCTTTATTGATGAGGTGGTTTTGCCATGTAAGGACTGTGGCCAAACAGCGGTCAGAGTGCCTGAAGTTATTGACGGTTGGTACGACTCAGGTGCCATGCCGTTCGCTCAATGGGGATATCCGCACCAGAACGTCAACGAGTTCCAGGCCAACTATCCTGCTGACTTCATTTGCGAGGCCATCGACCAGACCCGAGGGTGGTTTTACTCGTTGATGGCAGTGGGAACTCTCGTCTTCGACAAGTCTTCTTATCGCAATGTCCTATGCCTCGGGCACATCCTGGACGAGGACGGCCGAAAGATGTCTAAACATCTAGGCAATGTGCTGGACCCGATGGAGTTGATGGATGAGCATGGCGCGGATTCAGTCCGATGGTTCATGTTGGCGAGCGGATCTCCGTGGCAGGCTCGACGAGTTGGACACCAAGCGATTCGCGAAGTGTGGCGCCGAACTCTTTCCACTTATTGGAGCACTGTCTCCTTTCAAGCTCTCTACGCTCAGACTTCCGATTGGGCACCAGAATCGACCCCAACCGCACCAACGCATGTTATGGATCGCTGGGCGCTTTCCCGGGCACAGAGTCTGGTTATCGCAGTGGATGAAGCTTTGGAACGCTTCGATAGCCAACAAGCAGGTCGGCTACTTGGTGAATACATCGACGACCTTTCGAACTGGTACGTGCGGCGCTCACGGCGACGGTTCTGGGATGGCGACAGCGAAGCACTGCAAACACTGCATGAATGCCTTCAGCTTTTGACGCTGGCGATGGCGCCGATGACTCCGTTCATTACCGAACGGGTTTGGCAAGATCTGTTCGCGGAAAGTACCGGGATCGACTCGGTCCATCTGGCTACTTGGCCACAGCCCGACAGCACCACAATAGACACCGAGATTCAAGAGCAAATGCGCCTTGTCCGCAAACTTGTGGATCTTGGCCGCACCGCACGCGGTGAATCCAGCGTTGGCACCCGACAACCCTTGTCTGTTGCACTCATTGCTGCGCCCGGTTGGGAGGAGCTTCCCGACGAGATGCGCAAACAGGTGGCAGAGGAACTCAACACCATGGAGATTAAATCTCTGGTGGCTGCGGCCGGAGATTTAGTTGATGTATCCGTCAAACCCAACTTTCGTTCACTTGGCCAGCGCTTCGGCAAGCAAACCCAGTCTGTCGCTAACGCAATCCGCGAGCTCGATCCAGATGGATTGGTAGCTCAACTTAGATCCAGTGAAGGCTCCGCAAGAATCAATGTTCCTGGTCTGGACGCGGTTGTTGTGACTAATGAGGACGTCATCATCACCGAAACTCCGCGAGAGGGATGGGCAGTCGCGACAGACGGTGGAGCCACGGTGGCATTAGATCTGGAACTCACCGAGCAACTGCAGCAGGCAGGCATCGCCCGGCAACTCATCCGGGTGGTTCAAGAAGCTCGCAAGAGTTCCGGGTTCAACGTTTCTGACCGCATAACGTTGCACTGGACTACGGATCAACCTCTGGTTCACAAAGCAGTGGTCAACAATGCCGAACTCATCGCACACGAGGTTCTCGCGACAGAGATTGTTGAAGTTACGGACGCAGACACACCGCCTTCACAGCCCTTCGCTGATCGCGATGAGTCCTTCACCATCTGGGTGACGAAGTAGAGCTTGGCTGGCTCAAAGTGAGCCGAGTACTGATACTCCGATACCCACCGCCAGAATGAGCACGAGAAATGAAAGATCCAGACTGACTTGCCCGAGCTTGAGCGGCGGAATAAATCGGCGCAAGAAGTTCAATGGCGGATCCGTCATGGTGTAAATGGCTTCAGCGACAAGCAGTAGCGGCCCCCGAGGCCGCCAATCACGCGAGAAGACCTGCACCCAATCGAAAATAAGACGCCCGATCAAGATCAGCCAATAGATCCAAAGGATCGTAGACAGAATCCCGAAGATCACGACCGCGGGGCTCAGCTCTGGTTGAAGAAGCCGTCACGGGCCTGCTGGACCGCGGGGGCATCTCTCACGTCAACGTTAGCCGGCGATAGCAGAAAGACTTTCTGGGTAATCCGCTCAATCGTTCCGTGTTTGGCGAAAACGAGACCGGCTGCGAAGTCGACGATCCGCTTTGCATCAGAGTCGTCCATCTCCGTGAGATTCATGATGACCGGTGCACCAGCTCGGTATTCCTCACCGATACGACGCGCATCGTTGTAGGAACGAGGGTGAATGGTGTGGATCGAATATAGGTCAACATCATCTTGCGGTACCGAAGACGTCGCACTGGGCGCCGCCGGGACAGATGTCTCGGGTCGCGTTAACGTCGCGACCGACGAAGATCCTGCATCTGGGGTGGGCCGGACTGCTGCAACGGTAGGCCGACTGGTATCGGCCTGACCGGTCTGGTTGTAGTGGGGATCATCCTCCACTAGGCCGAGATACACACCCAGCCGCTTCATCGCGTGTGCCATATTCGCTCCTCGCTCGGGGAAGTGAAGCGCCGAGAACACCTCAACGACCCATATTTTTGTGGGTCACGAGACGATACCCGCAACCTGACGTTACCTGACATGCTGGCGTTCCCCTAACACCGCACTCCCGATACGCACATGTGTCGCACCGGCCAGCACGGCCATTTCGAGGTCACCACTCATTCCGGCGGACAACATTGTTGCCTCCGGAAAATCTTTGAGCACGCGTTGATGTAACGCGTGCAACCGCTCAAAAGCGGCTCCGGGGTCTTCGTCCAACGGCGCCACCGCCATCAGCCCTGCTAAATCGAGATTGGTGGCCGTGACGATTTCTTCGCATAAGGTCAAAACGTCCTGCGGTGACGCGCCACCACGCCCCTCAGCTCCGTCCGTGAGATCGACTTGGACCAAACCCCGCAGATTTCGCTCCGCACGCTCAGCTGCTGATGACATTGCTGTGATCAGTTCAGACCGGTCCAAGGATTGGACCACATCAGCGTAGCGAGCCACTTTTCCGGTTTTGTTTCGTTGTAACTGTCCGATGAAGTGCCAAGTGAGTGGCAACTCTTCGCATTCGGCATGTTTACGGCTCGCTTCGGGTTCGCGATTTTCACCTACATCGGTGACTCCCAATTCCGATACGAGAGCAACATCACTAGCAGGCCGGGTTTTTGTGACCACGATCAGCGTCACGTCGTTGGGGTCTCGATTAGCTGACGCACATGCGGCGGCCATACGGCGCTGCACAGCCTCGAGATTTTCTTGAATATCTCGCCGCCGATCGACAAGCGCATCAGGATCATTCATGGCTCGTCTCCGTTAATGCAATCAACATGCCGTGTCGCCCGGTCTCTCCATCACGACGATAAGAGAACAACTGCTCCGATTCGAAGGTGCAGGTCGGATCTGTGAAGTAACGCATAATCCCGACTTCTCGCAGTTGAGCCGCGATCCCAGTTTGAAGATCGACAGCAGGCGTACCGATTCGAGTCTCAGCAGCAGCCGCCGCAACTGAACTTGCCACCGTGTTGCGGACCTCTTCGGAAACCTCGTAGCAACCTGGGCAAATAGCAGGCCCAATCACGGCAACCATCTGATCTGGATTGGCCCCTTGAGACTTCATCTTTCGCACGGTTGACCCGACTACATCCGCTGCCACACCGCGCCATCCGGAGTGAACCGCTCCGATGACTTGTGCCTCCGGGTCGGCAAGAGCGACTGTGGCGCAGTCTGCACCCAGCGCGAGCAGTCCAAGATTGCGCTCGCGCGTGACTAGTCCATCAACCTGGCTAACTGTGCCGCCCTCATGCACGAGAGCGGTGTCGTTCCCATGAGCAGCGTCAATAGCCGCGACCCGGTCAGGTGGAACTTCCAGCGACTGTGCGAGCAAAGCCCGATTGCGCCGAACTGCTGCCCTATCGTCGCCCACATGCTGGCCAAGATTCAGTTCCGCATAGCGGCCCTGACTTACCCCACCCGTTCTTCCGGTAAATCTCCAGCGGACTCCCGAAGGGGCTTCGGGAGTCTGCCATGGACTCACTTCAGAAAGTCGGGAATGTCGATACCGTCGTCGGGCTCATCAAAGACGATCCGCTTTGGCTCGACTGGAGTACCAGTGCTTACCGGGCGCTGCGTAGGCGCAGCGGCCTCGCCGGGCGATGGGCGCACCGAGACAGTCTCACTTTCCGGCAGTCGGACTGCGGTGTCACTTTCGGACCTTGCTTTGGGGAGTCCACCATCGAAGCCAGCGGCGATAACTGTCACGCGGGTCTCGTCACCGAGCGTGTCATCAATGACCGCACCGAAGATAATGTTGGCCTCCGGGTGAGCAGCCTCAGAAACTAGTCTGGCCGCCTCGTTGATCTCGAAGAGACCGAGGTCGCTGCCGCCCGCGATTGACATGAGCACACCGTGCGCACCATCAATACTTGCCTCTAGCAATGGGCTGTTGATGGCCGATTCGGCCGCTGAAATAGCTCGATCTTCACCTCGCGATGAGCCAATACCCATCAAGGCCGATCCCGCTCCTTGCATGACACTCTTCACATCGGCGAAGTCGAGGTTGATCAGCCCGGGAGTTGTAATGAGGTCGGTGATACCTGAAACACCTTGTAGAAGTACGTGGTCCGCTTGTCGGAAGGCATCGATCACGCTGATCTGACGATCGGTTAGCGACAGGAGTCTGTCGTTCGGAATGACGATCAGGGTATCGACCTCGCCGCGCAATGATTCGATACCTGCTTCGGCCTGGGTGCTGCGACGACGACCCTCGAAACCGAATGGCCGGGTAACGACACCAATCGTTAGCGCGCCAATGCTCCGGGCGATCTGGGCAACGACCGGCGCGCCACCGGTTCCGGTGCCGCCTCCTTCACCAGCCGTGACGAAGACCATATCTGCGCCTTTGAGAACCTCTTCGATCTCATCGGAGTGGTCCTCCGCAGCCTGCCGGCCAACATCCGGGTTTGCCCCAGCACCGAGACCACGAGTCAGATCGCGGCCAATATCCAACTTCACGTCGGCGTCGC
>JAOZTQ010000104.1 GCA_029939085.1 Candidatus Nanopelagicales bacterium | reverse complement strand
TACTTCATACGCTTGGGGCGCAGGTAACACTTGTCGCACCTCCTACCCTCATTCCGGTAGGGGTTGACTCCTGGCCTGTCGATATTTCTTATGACCTTGATGCGGTACTTCCGAAAACAGACGCTGTGATGATGTTGCGGGTCCAGGCCGAGCGAATGAACGCGGACTTTTTCCCCAGTACTCGTGAGTACAGCCGTCGCTATGGCCTTGATGCTAAGCGGGCAGCGTTGCTGCCGGAACGCTCCATCATCATGCACCCCGGTCCGATGGTGCGGGGTATGGAAATCGGCGATGACATAGCTGACTCGGACCGAGCGGTGATCCTGGAGCAGGTCAGTAACGGAGTAAGTGTTCGTATGGCTGTGCTGTATCTGCTGGTGGGTGGATCGCGTGAGGGATCGGGGGATACAGCATGAGCGGGGAATATCTCATTAGTGGTGCGCTGCCGCTCGGCGGTGACCCCAGTGATATCTGGCTACGAGATGGTCATATTGCGCAGATTTCCCCGGCTGGTCAGCTCAGCGCCCCGAGTGCAGAGGTAGTTGAGGCGACGGGTTTGATCGCGTTACCGGGTCTAGTGGATCTCCATACCCATCTGCGGGAACCCGGCCGAGAAGATGCAGAGACGGTGGCGACTGGAACGGCAGCCGCAGCTTTGGGGGGTTACACCGCGGTCCACGCTATGGCAAACACGGATCCGGTCGCCGATACCGCGGGCGTTGTTGAGCAGGTTCATCGATTGGGGCAAGCAGCTGGTTTTTGTGACGTGAGACCAGTCGGTGCCGTCACTGAAGGTCTGGCGGGGCAGCACTTGGCAGAGCTGGGAGCTATGGCTGACTCCAGTGCATCCGTGCGTATGTTCAGCGACGACGGCCACTGCGTATCCAACTCACTGGTTATGCGAAGAGCCCTGGAATATGTGAAGGCTTTCGACGGTGTTATCGCGCAACATGCCCAAGATCCAGACCTCACAGCCGCCTCACAAATGAATGAGGGCAAGATGTCTGCCCAACTTGGACTTCAGGGTTGGCCGGCTGTAGCCGAGGAAGCAGTAATTGCAAGAGACGTTTTACTGGCCGATCATGTTGGTTCACGACTTCATGTCTGCCACGTGTCGACAGCGGGAAGTGTTGATCTGATTCGGCGGGCTAAAGAACGAGGCATTCGGGTAACTGCCGAGGTGACGCCGCATCATTTGCTGTTAACCGATGAGCTAGTGGCCGGTTATGACCCGGTCTTTAAAGTGAACCCGCCACTGCGCACCGAAGATGATGTGTTGGCGTTACGTGAAGGTTTGGCAGATGGCACGATCGATATCGTCGCGACGGATCACGCACCGCACACCGGTGAGGACAAAGACTGTGAATGGGCGGTGGCTGCCTTCGGTATGGTCGGATTGCCGACCGCATTATCGGTTGTAGTTGCCACCATGGTCGAGACCGGACTTTTGGACTGGCAGGGTGTCGCTCAACGGATGTCGCAGGTTCCCGCCCAGATTGGCTTGGTGAGCGATCAAGGTCGACCGCTTGCTGAAGGTGAACCGGCGAACTTAGTCCTTTTTGATCCGGATAGTCGTTGGACCGTGAACCCAGCGGCGTTCCCAGGTGCTTCCCGAAATAGTCCGTTCCGGGATATGGAGTTACCGGGTCGAGTTATCGACACCTTCTTTAAGGGCACCGCTACTGTCCGAGCTGGGGAGCTGCAGTGGTAACTGCAATCAGCGAACAGGCAGTTGTCACCGACTGGCCAACTCGTCTGTTGCTGACCGGGGCCACGTTGGCGGTCATCGTTTTGGCCCTACTGCTTCTGCGTCGCGGCTGGCGTCGGCGAGCAAAGCGGCAAGAATGGGCACCGTTGCCGGAGGTCACTCAATCCCCATCTCTGGCTAATGCAGTGACCGGCAAATACATCGGCACTGTGCGAGCGGGGGATTGGCTGGACCGCATCGTCGCCGGCGGTGCAATGGCCCGGTCGAAGGTAGTCCCCACAGCGGCTGGTTTGGTTCTTGATCGAGACGGTGAGCCGATATTGTTCCTGCCGGCCGCTCAGCTTGAAGCAGTCGAGACTGCCCCGGGCATGCTGCAGAAGGTCTTTGGCGGACATGGCATAGTCGCCATCACCTGGACGTGGGGTCAATCTAAAGTAGTGACGGGGATTTGGTTCGCGGATCCGGCCGATCAGAAACTGGTCATTGACTGGATCGAGGATTACCTGGTTAAGCCGCCGGAAGCTCCGGCGCAAGGGGAGGGATCGCAATGAGTGAAACTACCGAAGCGGTTTTGATGTTGGAAGACGGTACCTCGCTTCGTGGACGTAGTTACGGTGCGCAGGGAGAGACCTTTGGCGAAGCGGTCTTCACTACGGCGATGACTGGATATCAGGAGACGTTGACAGACCCCTCGTATCATCGACAGGTCGTCATCCAAACTTCACCACATATCGGTAATACCGGAATGAATGATGAGGATCCTGAATCCCGGCAGATTTGGGTGTCGGGTTATGTCGTTCGTGATCCAGCTCCCCGATCCAGTAACTGGCGATCCCGACGTGAACTAGTTGATGATCTCGAGTCAGCTGACGTTGTTGGAATCAGTGGTATTGATACGAGGGCGCTCACTCGACACCTGCGAGATCGGGGCGCCATGCGGGTCGGTATTTTCTCGGGTAATCGAATCGCTGACGATTCTGAGTTACTTACTCGGGTGCAGTCGAGCCCTGAAATGGCTGGCGCCAATCTCACTGCTGATGTGACCACACCGGAGCCGTATGTAGTGGAACCCGAAGGTGATCCAATCGGGACCGTAGCGGCCGTTGATCTAGGTATCAAAGCAATGACTCCGCATCGTATGGCGCAGCGTGGACTTCGAGTCCACGTGTTACCCGCGTCGATCAGTAGCGAAGAACTGCTCACGATTAACGCGGATGGGTACTTCCTGTCCAACGGTCCGGGCGATCCGTCGACCGCCGATCATGCTGTAGAGCTCGTGAGAGCGGTTTTGTCAGCAGATCGTCCTCTGTTTGGCATCTGCTTCGGCAATCAAGTATTTGGTCGGGCGTTGGGGCTTGCTACCTACAAGCTCAAGTTTGGGCACCGGGGGATTAATCAGCCCGTCATGGACAAAGCGACTGGTCGAGTGGCGGTGACTGCGCACAATCACGGATTCGCAGTAGATGCTCCGCGGGACGGTGCATTCGAAACTCCGTATGGTCCCGCGGAAGTAAGTCACGTGTGCCTCAACGATGACGTGGTCGAAGGTCTTCGTTTGACGAGTGGTCGTGCTTTCAGCGTTCAATACCATCCGGAAGCGGCTGCTGGACCACACGATGCCGCATACCTTTTCGACCGGTTCACCGATTTAGTTCAGGGAGGCCGTAATGCCGCTGCGTGATGACATTTCCTCGATCATGGTGATCGGCTCGGGGCCGATCGTGATCGGCCAAGCCTGTGAGTTCGATTACTCCGGCACCCAGGCTTGTCGAGTGCTGAAAGCCGAAGGCCTGCGCGTTGTGTTGGTGAACAGTAACCCAGCCACCATCATGACCGATCCAGAGTTTGCGGATGCTACCTACGTCGAACCGATCACGGTCGATGTCTTGGAACGAATCATCGCGAAAGAACGCCCGGATGCTTTACTCCCCACCCTGGGAGGTCAAACGGCATTGAACGCCGCGACTGCGCTGGACCGCGCGGGCATTCTGACCAAATACGATGTCGAACTTGTCGGTGCAGATATCGATGCAATTGAACGCGGTGAGAATCGGGAGGAATTCCGCGGAATCGTTTCGTCGATTGGCGCTGAGTCTGCCCGCAGCAGAATTTGCCACACGCTCGAAGAATGTCTCACCGCAGCAGAGGAACTGAACTACCCAGTCGTCGTCCGTCCTTCTTTCACTATGGGTGGTGCCGGCTCTGGATTCGCCTATGACCCGGACGATCTTCGACGGATAGCCGGAGCTGGTCTCATGGCCAGTCCCACTACGGAGGTTCTGCTCGAGGAGTCCATCCTCGGTTGGAAAGAGTATGAACTCGAGTTGATGCGAGACAAGCACGACAACGTCGTGGTGGTTTGTTCGATCGAGAATCTTGACCCGATGGGTGTGCATACTGGCGACTCGATCACGGTAGCGCCGTCGTTGACTCTCACGGATCGGGAATACCAACGGCTCCGTGATATCGGTATCGACATCATCCGGGCGGTCGGCGTCGATACTGGGGGTTGCAATATTCAGTTCGCGGTGAACCCGGCAGATGGGCGAATCATCGTCATTGAGATGAATCCCCGCGTCAGCCGATCTAGCGCATTAGCCAGTAAGGCCACGGGGTTTCCAATAGCCAAGATCGCGGCACGACTCGCGGTGGGTTACACCCTCGATGAGATTCCCAATGACATTACGGCGGAAACTCCAGCTTCATTTGAGCCAGCCTTGGACTATGTCGTTGTCAAGGTGCCGCGGTTTGCGTTTGAAAAGTTCCCCGGTTCCGATGAGGTCCTGACCACCACAATGAAAAGCGTGGGCGAGGCCATGGCGATCGGTCGGAACTTCACCGAAGCGTTGCAAAAAGCATTGCGTTCTCTTGAGCGTCCTGAGGCTCAGTTCTCCTGGGAAGGTGCGCCCCCCGCTGATTACGCAGCGCTGTTGCACGAAGCTAAAACCCCACGTGATGGACGGTTACGTCTGGTCCAGCAGGCGCTGTGGGGTGGAGCGAGTGTTGCGGAAACCCATAACGAAACGGGAATCGACCCGTGGTTCCTCGACCAAATTGTTCTACTCAATGACATTGCTGACCGGATTGCAAGTGCCGGTATTTTGCAAGATGACCTCGTAGCCGAGGCAAAACGTCATGGCTTCTCGGATGTGCAGATCGGCGGTATCGTCGGACTGCCGGAGGCTGTCGTTCGCGGAGTACGGCAAGCCCTGGGCATTCGACCGGTTTACAAGACCGTCGACACGTGTGCGGCTGAGTTCGCAGCTCGAACTCCGTACCACTACTCCAGTTACGACACCGAAACGGAAGTTGAATCCGGCAGCCGACCTAAGGTGATGATCCTTGGCTCTGGTCCGAACCGTATTGGCCAAGGTATCGAGTTCGACTATTCCTGCGTCCATGCGGCGTTAACTCTGCGAGATCAGGGTTACGAGACGGTTATGGTCAACTGCAACCCTGAGACTGTTTCCACGGACTACGACACCTCAGACCGACTCTATTTTGAGCCACTCACATTGGAGGATGTCCTCGAGATCTACCACGCGGAGAGTCAAACTGGTGAGGTCGTGGGAGTCATTGTCCAGTTAGGTGGCCAAACCCCGCTGGGCTTAGCGCAATCACTCAAGGATCTAGGGCTGCCTGTAGTTGGCACACCCCCGGAATCAATTCACCTTGCCGAGGAGCGAGGCGCATTTGGTCGGGTTCTTGCGGAAGTAGATCTCCCATCGCCCAAACACGGCACCGCCTTTTCGTATGAAGAAGCCAGCGCAATCGCACAAGAGATTGGCTACCCCGTTCTTGTTCGCCCATCATATGTTTTGGGTGGTCGAGGAATGGAAATCGTCTACGACGATGAGATGCTGGCT
>JAOZTQ010000103.1 GCA_029939085.1 Candidatus Nanopelagicales bacterium | reverse complement strand
CGAGCCTGGCTGGAATGGACTATCGAACCAAATGGACCGGACAACGCCACTCTCCGGCAACGTGCCATCTTTTACCCTCGTGGACTTGCCGGTCACGCATATTGGTTGTCCGTTTACCCATTTCACGCATTCGTCTTTCAGCCAATGGTCAAGCGCATCGCGATGGAAGCCGAGCGATTGCAACTCGAGCGCACCTACGGCGAAAGACCCCGAGTCAATGCTGCCTGAGTCTTTCCGTCTAGACCGCGACCGGGCGCTCATTTCGGACTTGCGACAATAGTCACGTGACAGTCACTGAACCTTCTAGCTGGTACGAGCGACTGGGTGGTGCACCGTTCTTCACAGCACTGGTAGGCGGCTTCTACCAGCGAGTTGCTAATGACGACATTCTGCGACCGCTATATCCGGAAGAGGATCTCGAACCCGCTGAACGCAGGCTTCGAATGTTTCTCGAGCAATACTGGGGCGGACCGAAAACTTACAGCGAGGAACGCGGACATCCCCGACTGCGAATGCGACATGCCCCGTTCCATATCGATTTGGCTGCGCGGGACCGTTGGGTGGAATTGATGGCTGCCTCACTTGCTGAGTGCGACGAGCAACTCGCACCAGCGGATCGAGATGAACTGTGGCGTTACCTGGTCTCAGCGGCCGATGCGATGGTAAACGTTAATCCCTACTTCGAGCGCTAAATCAAACCCTCAGTCACGAGTTAGTTTCCGGTATGTCGTGCGGTGTGGTCGGGCAGCTTCTTCACCTAGGCGCTCAACCTTATTTTTCTCGTAGGAGTCGAAGTTGCCCTCAAACCAGAACCACTGCGAATCACCTTCGTAGGCGAGAATGTGCGTGGCCACGCGATCCAAAAACCAACGGTCGTGAGAAGTAATCACAGCGCATCCCGGGAACTCAAGCAGAGCATTTTCCAGACTGCCTAAAGTTTCCACATCCAGATCATTTGTCGGCTCATCCAGCAGCAAAACATTGCCGCCCTGCTTAAGCGTCAGAGCGAGATTGAGTCGATTTCGCTCACCACCCGAAAGGACTCGAGTTGGCTTTTGCTGATCGGGTCCCTTGAATCCGAATGCACCGACATAGGCACGTGACGGCATCTCGACATTGCCGACCTTGATCCAATCCAAACCATCGGAAACTACTTCCCAGACCGTCTTCTCCGGATCCAATCCGGCACGAGACTGATCAACATAGGACAGCAGCACCGTGTCACCAACCTTTACATCGCCCGAAGTCGGCAGAACTTCCTTATCCGAACCATCGACATCCTCGGCTCCAGCAGCCGCCACGATCATCCGAAATAGCGTTGTCTTGCCGACACCATTCGGGCCGATGATCCCGACGATGCCATTTCGTGGCAATGAAAACGAAAGATCGTCCATCAACAGCCGGTCGTCGAATGCCTTCGTGAGATTCTCAGATTCAACAACCGTGGAACCCAAACGTGGTCCCGGTGGGATCTGGATTTCCTCGAAATCCAACTTCCGGGTCTTCTCAGCCTCTGAGGCCATTTCCTCATAGCGCTGCAACCGCGCTCGTGATTTGGTCTGCCGGGCCTTGGCGTTTGAGCGAACCCAATCCAGCTCGTCGCCAAGCCGTTTTTGCAGTTTTGCGTCTTTCTGACCCTCGACCTTCATCCGTGCAGACTTCTTCTCCAGATAGGTGGAGTAGTTGCCCTCATAGGGATAGGCCCGTCCCCGGTCGAGTTCTAAGATCCATTCGGCAACGTTGTCTAGGAAGTATCGATCGTGGGTTATGGCGACGACGGTTCCCGGGTACTTCTCTAAATGCTGCTCCAACCACAAGACTGATTCGGCATCCAGGTGGTTGGTTGGTTCGTCCAGTAGCAATAGATCAGGCTGCTCTAACAAAAGCCGGCACAGCGCGACCCGGCGCCGCTCACCTCCGGACAATACGGTGACATCGGCATCTGGCGGTGGACAGCGTAACGCGTCCATCGCTTGGTCCAGCTGCGAATCGAGATCCCATGCATTCTTATGGTCAATCTGCTCCTGCAGTGTTCCCATCTCAGCCATCAACGCGTCGAAGTCTGCATCGGGATCGGCCATCTCTGCTGAAATCTGGTTGTATCGATCGAGTAGCGCCTTGGTTTTTTGCACGCCTTCCTCGACGTTCTCCAAAACGGTCTTTTCCGGATCAAGCTGCGGTTCCTGCTCCAGAATCCCCACGTTGTATCCAGGACTCAGTCGAGCCTCACCGTTGGACGGCTGATCCATACCAGCCATGATCTTCAGCAGACTGGATTTACCAGCACCGTTGGGACCCACAACTCCGATTTTCGCGCCGGGTAGGAATGCCAACGTGACATCGTCAAGGATGACCTTGTCACCGTGCGCCTTTCGAGCCTTGCTAAGCGTGTAGATGAATTCAGCCATGGTGCAAGAGTAAAGCCGTCACTTTGTTGCGCATCGCCGGGATGGCTCCTGAACCCGCCAAACAACGAGGACTACCGCCAACTAACGCTGGTTCGGAGGCGTAACCAGCGTCGCGTTGGCCTTACACTGAGGTTTATATGGTCGGGGGAAGTCGGTGAAAATCCGACGCTGACCCGCAACCGTAAGCCCACAAGGCGAGCCGGACTGCCCGACCCTATACCGCTCGACAGAATCCGCCGCGGACTGCGGATCGGGCAGCCTAACGGCAGCCGACGCATCCGCCCGCAGAAGGGCCATTGTGATCGCCGCTCTCACCACACCTCGACTGGTTCATCCAGGTGCGTGGTGGCTCTGGGCTTTAGGTCTAGCGGTGGCAGCAGCTCGAACGACGAATCCACTTCTTTTGTTGATGATCGCGGTAGCTGCCGGAGTAGTAGTTGCCGAGCGCAGGGTGCCGGGACCCTGGGGTAGGTCGTATATCGCCTTTGCAAAGTTCGGACTTCTCGTAATCGCAATCAGAGTGGTCTTGGAGATTTTTTTAGGCGCACCCAACTTTGGCCCAACACTATTTTCCCTACCTGAAATCCCGCTGCCCGAATGGATGGCGGGTGTCCAACTGGGTGGACCAGTCACAGTCGCCGGCCTGCTACAGGCAGTATTCGATGGATTGCGCATCGCGGTGCTGTTGGTCTGCATCGGTGCCGCTAACTCTCTGGTCAACCCGAGTCGACTACTTCGTATCGTGCCCGCAGCGTTGTATGAAGTTGGCGTAGCCGTTGTTGTATGTATGTCCACCGCTCCGATCTTGGTGAGTGACGCCGCAAGAATCCGAGAGGCTCGTCGGCTCCGCGGGCGTTCCACGTCTGGTTTGCGTTCGTGGTCCCAGATGGCGATGCCCTTATTCAGTGGTGCCTTGGAGCGCTCAGTAGCACTTGCCGCCTCAATGGACTCCCGAGGATATGGCCGGACTGCGGGAATACCGCGCAAGGCACGGCTCACTACATCCGCTCTACTGTTACTTGGTCTTATTGGCATGTTGATTGGTCTTTATGGGCTTCTCGATGGCAGTACGCCAGGTGTGGCCGGGGTGACCGTGATCGGTTGGCCTATGTTGCTGCTGGGTGTCGCGCTGGCCGCAACCGGCTCCTTGTTGGCTGGTAAGCGCGTCTCCCGCACCCGGTATCGACCCGATATCTGGGGTTTACCCGAATGGTTAATTGTGACCTGCGGCGTCATCCCTGCGGTGGGATTCGTTCTACTTGGTAGCAACCCAGCATTAACGGGACCGACCTACCCGTTTGGCTGGCCCGAGATTCCGTTGGCTGCCTTACCTTTACTTCTCGTTGCGGCCTTACCCGCCGTACTGGCTCCCCCATTACCTCGTCAAAATGATGCGGCCAATGAACAGCAACCAGAGCGAACTGCGGTGACCGCATGATCAGCTTTGACCAGGTCACATTTTCCTATCAGGACGCCACGGAACCAGTGTTGCGAAACGTCAGTATGGAAATTCCTGAGGGTGAACTGGCTCTAGTCGTCGGACATACCGGCAAAGGCAAGTCCACACTTTTGAATTTGGTCAATGGAATGGCCCCACATTTCACGGGCGGTACTCTCGCCGGCCGAGTTTCAGTAGCAGATCGAAGTACAGCCGACTTCGCACCTCGTGAGATGGCAGATCTGGTCGGCGTGGTCCGACAAGATCCAGCCGCTGGCTTTGTCACTGACATTGTCGAAGACGAGTTGGCCTACACCATGGAGTCGTTGGCCGTACCAGCCGACGTGATGCGCCGTCGTGTAGAAGAAACTCTCGATCTGCTGGGACTGGCATCGTTACGGAATCGGCCCCTGCGGACCTTGTCTGGCGGTGAACGACAGCGAGTTGCTATCGGATCGGTAATGACGGCACAGCCCAGCGTGCTAGTACTCGACGAACCGACTTCGGCACTCGACCCGCAGGCTGCCGAAGAGGTATTGGCAGCGATTCAACGTTTTGTCCACGATCTCGGACTCACTGTGTTGATGTCGGAGCATCGCCTAGAGCGAGTGGTCCAATATGCCGACTCTGTAGTCTGCTTGACCGGTCGCGGCGAAGTGACACGGGACTCAAATCCAGCTCACGCGATGATTTCCGCACCGGTGGCTCCGCCAGTCGTTGAGTTAGGTCGATGGGCGGGTTGGGATCCACTGCCGCTTTCGATTCGTGATGCTCGTCGGCAAGCTGCCAGTTTGCGTCAGGATATTTCTGTTCGGATAACCGACGTGCCGAATGTCGAAACAGGGTCCGAGTCCGAAACCACTGAGGCCGTAGCTGACGTTTCTCATGCATCCATAAACCGAGGCGGTCGAGTGGTACTTCGTTCAATCGACTTTCGGGTTTCACCCGGTGAGGTTGTCGCCTTAATGGGACGCAACGGCTCCGGAAAGTCAACGTTTCTGCAGATGCTTTCCGGTAGTACGTCACCCTCGGCTGGGCAGGTGAGCGTTCGTGGACTTAATCCGACCCAACTTGAGGGAACTGAGTTGGTGACTACTGTCGGCATGGTCCCGCAGGAACCAGCTCTCATGCTGTGGGCGGAATCAGTAGAAGCTGAGTGCGCCGCAGCGGACCGGACATCTGAACTTGCCGATGGTTCGACATTGGCTCTTTTCCAGCGGCTACGCGCAGATATCGACCCGCAGATGCATCCACGAGATCTATCGGAAGGGACTCGCTTAGCTCTAGTTGTCGCACTAGTCGCATCTGCAGCTCCGGATCTACTTTTACTTGATGAACCCACTAGAGGACTTGATTATTCAGCGAAGGTGACGCTGACCGAGCTACTACGTGAATTAGCAGCTCACGGTCAGGCGGTAGTGGTGGCAACTCACGATGTGGAATTGGTGGCTGCGGTATGTACTCGAGTGGTAATGATCGGGGACGGAGATATTGTTTTGGACGCCGATGCGAATACGGCGGCTACCGCCTCTCCTGCTTTTGCCCCACAAGTCGCAAAAGTACTTAACCCGCTTCCGCTGCTAACGCTAGCCGCAGTTCAGGCGGCGGTTGCAACTGAACCGCACCGCCCTAGTGATGGAGCAGTACGGTGAACCGCGCGGTCGCGTTAGACAAAAGGCGAATCACGGCCTTGGTCGTAGCCTCGGCTATCGGGTTGGCTCTATTTCTCTGGCCGCTGTGGATCGACAGCGAAGCTGAACTTGCCCACAGCGGCGA
>JAOZTQ010000102.1 GCA_029939085.1 Candidatus Nanopelagicales bacterium | reverse complement strand
TAGTTGGTGTCGTGATCCTGAAACGGAGTGGGGGACTTTCAGAGAATCCGCAACAAATTGCGGCCGGGACGCTGATCGTTGCGACTTCGGGAGTTTCGGTGGGAATGGCGGTGGCTGGGAGCTTGGCCGAAACCATTTTTGTAGTCTTGCTTTTGGCATGCGCAGGAATCGCGGTTCTGCGCCTTTTTTGGTTTGTCACCACGATCTCAGCGATTTGGTTGCTGTGGTTGGGTGCCGCGGCTTTTCTCACTGGTTCGCTGGAGGTGGGTGGCTACCTGTTGGCGATGGTGGTCGCGACCGTCATTGCACTAGTCATCAACGCCATCCGGTTGTCTTCGCTGATGGCTATAGTTTCGGCGATGGACGATGTCCAGGCTGAGACCGTCCGAGACTTCGAGACGGGACTCCTCAATAGACGTGGGCTATCAGAAGTAGGTAGAGAACTGTTGGCGCTCAGTCGCCGATATCAAGAGCCAGTGAGTTGTACGGTCGTTGAGGTTCTGCCGGGGTGGGATGAACAAACCGATGTGCGTCGCGACGTCATGTCGGATGTTGCGCGTGATCTTGTTCCGGCCTTTCGTGAATCCGATGCCATGGCGAGATGGGACAGCGATCAGTTTGTGGTCCTCGCGCTCGGATCTGGTCCCAGAATCGAGGAACTCGAGCAGAGAGTATCGAACGACCTCGGTCCGCTGTCCGATTCAGTCGTGACAGGAGGTCGAGTAGTCCATATGCCGTGGCAGGAAGAGGAAGTGCACCAGTTGGTGAGTCGGGGAATTGAAGAGATGTATCGGCGCAGGGCGATTCAGCAGGCACGATCTGGAGATGACCGCGACCGATGACCTCATCAGCCACCCGGTTGTTGGTCTTCGCCGACTCACTGGCATTTCATGGCCCGAGTGGACCGGTACCTCCGTCACATCCGAAACTTTTTACCTCGACCTGTGCTCGACTCTTGAATGCCGACATTGATCTGGTGTCGAGGTTAGGCTTTACCGCTCGTGATGGCTGGTGGGCCCTGACCAAGGACCCAGTCGTGTGGGGTGAGTATCTGCCGCGGGCGGACGCGGTCGTCTTATCACTGGGCCATATGGATCAGTTGCCTGCGGCGATGCCGACCTGGTTGCGTGAGGTGCTGCCTTATCTTCGTCCCGGCAGCCTGCGTAGATCGACTCGCAGTGCCTACCTGGCGGCCGCACCGCATGTCATTTCTTGGACCGATGGTCGCTTCAGTCAACTTCCACCGACGGTAAGCAATCACTATCTCAGTCGAATGGTCTCGGGGATCAGATACATGCGCCCGGATCTACCCATAGTGCGACTGCTGCCTACTCCGTATAAGTCAGATTTGTATCCATCAACGCGACCACACCTGCCGGCCGTTGCCGCGGCCGTCCGATGGTGTGATCGCGAGCAAATCCCGGGGATTGCTTTAGATGAGCTTGTATTGCCAGGTCCGAATAACCCCGACGGTCTCCATTGGGGTTGGCAGACTCACGACCGGGTTGGAGTTGAGTTGGCGGCTGCGCTAGAGCCAGTTCTGTCGGAAACGCTACTTGACCAATGACCCCGATCGCTTGGATGGCTGCCACGGTCGCTGTAGTCGCGGCACTGGTTGATTGGTGGTCGGTAGCCGCGGATCGTCGGCGTATCGAATACGTTGCAAAGCCGCTAGTACTAGTCGCTTTGATCGTGGTCGCGGTAACACTTGTGCCAGCGCAGGACGTCGTGCGGTGGTGGTTTGTGGTGGGACTTGTGGGCGGGCTGATTGGTGACGTCTGGTTAATGTTTGACCGCTTTATCCCTGGTGCGGCAGCATTTTTACTTGGTCATATCGCGTATATCGTTGGGTTGCTCACGGTGCCGCTGGAAGCGGGATGGCTAGCCGTGGGCGTAGTGCTCTTTGTGATAACTCTGGCAACTGTGGGACGCCGGATCGTTGCGGGAGCTTGGCAACGTTCGACTGTGTTGGGTCTAGTTGTTGTGGGGTACTTATTCGCATTAGGAGCGGTACTCATCTTGGGTGTTGGCACTGCGGTAACGCCGGCCGTATTGGGAGTGCTGGTGTTCGCGTTATCTGATGCGCTATTGGCCTGGGGCAGATTTGTGGGAACAACTCCAGGGGGGCGGACCTTAGTCCACGTCACGTATCACGGCGCGCAAGCACTCTTGGTCGGCGCGCTTCTCGTGCTCTAGTGATGTCGTAGCGATTGGACTTGCTGACGTTGCAGCAAAGACCGACCGAAGACCACGAGAGCAATGCCGCTACAAACAATCGCAAGCGCTAATGCGATTGGGCTTTCTATCGCGAATGCCAGTAATACACCAACGCCGACCAGGATTGTCCCGATGCCGAGTGACCTACTGCTATCGCCGCGGATTGGCGGCTCCCGGAGCGCGATGATCGCACCCGCAGTGATTAAAACCCCCGCGGTTAACATCATCAGCCAGAAATACATGACGCCAAGGTAGTAAGGCGAATCGTCGGAGTCCTGGCGAATGGGTAAGTTCGACCAATCGTAGGTCGAAAGGTTTCGGTACGGTCTAGGCAGGAGTTGATATGGGCGAGCCGATCGATCAGGATTCCTTTGCTGCGCAGGATTATGTGCTCTTTGGTGAACGCATCCGGCATCAAGCTGACGAACTGCAGACTCTGCTTCGGCGACCAGGCTTTGGTGCGGGACCGTTGACATTGGGGACCGAGGTTGAAGTTTCTCTCGTCGACGATAATGCCCAACCAGCTCCGTGCAATATGCAGGTAGTTGAGGAAGTAGGCGCTGCAACCGAAGTTGACCGGTTCACTGCCGAATACGACACTAAACCGGTTCCGTTGGTAGGCCGACCTTTTGCGAACTTGGCGGCAGATATGCGATCAGGTTTGGCTGATCTATCGGCGGCCGCGGAGCTGCACGGGGCTCAGCTGGCGCTGGGTGGGACGTTACCGACGCTGAGCGAATCAGTGCTGCTTAGGCCCGACATCATGACGCCAGAGCCCAGATATCGAGTACTGGCAGCAGCTTTGTCGCGCCATAAGTTTGACGATGAAATTCGTATAGACGGACCTACCGAAACGGTTGCTGCTTCATTTCCGGGAATAGTGGCAGAAGGTGCAAATAACGCACTCCAAGTCCACCTGCGAGTCCCACCAAATCGATTTGCCCAGACATTGAACGCTGCACATTTGGCATCGGCCCCGGTCTTGGCCTTGGCCGCCAATTCACCTTTCTTTCTCGAACGAAAACTTTGGGCAGACAATCGGATCCCGATCTTTGCTCAAGCTGTGAGCGGCTGGGCGGCACCAATTGCCGAGCGACGAGTGTTTCTCGGTAAAGACTGGAACCGAGGTGGAGCTGCAGAGTCCTTTATCGAGGACGTAGAACAGTTTGAGCCAATCATGCCGGTGATTTATGATCTCGAACCCGATGCCGATCCACCTGCCCTCCACGAATTAAGACTTCATGCCGGCACGGTGTGGCGATGGAATCGACCGGTGTATGACCCCAGTGGATCGGGGCATGTGCGAATAGAGTTCCGTGCCCTTCCGACCGGACCGACTATTGCGGACATGGTCGGCAATGCCGGTCTCATGATTGGTGCCACACTTGCGTTGGCTCAACTCGACTTTGGTGAGTGGCTACCTTTCGAGCAGGTGCGATCTAATTTGTGGGCGGCAGCAAGGGAGGGCCTATCAACCGATTTAGTTTGGCCCGATATGTCGACAGGGGAGACGGTGCAGCTACCGGTCACCGAGATTCTGGCCGAGCTGATCCCAGCCGCCGAAACAGCGTTGCGGACTGAGGGCGTAGCAGCTGACGATATCGATCTGGCTTTAGCGTCTGCCCGCCTGCGATTGGATCGGCAAATAAATGGGTCCCGTTGGCAGGTAGATACAGTACGTGATTTGCAATCACGGATGAGTAGGGCTGAAGCTCTGGCGGGTATGGTGAAAAAAATGTTGTCCTATGGCTTTGATGGACCATCCGTTGCCGATTGGTCTTGACCTTAGTTCGACCCTTGTCGCCGAACTGACGTGATATCCATCGTCCGGTAGGACAGACTGCGGCTATGAGAGCGATAGTTCCGGTGGCACCTGGCGTGTATCGCATACCCACCTTGCGAGATTTCATCAATACCTTGGTGCTCATCGATGACGATGGTTCAGTCGTACTGGTCGATACCGGCACCAAACGCGCATCGAAGCGCATCGTTGCTGGGCTAGCGGCAATCGGGAAACATCCTGCTGATGTTCAAAAAATCATTTTGACTCACGCTCACAGCGACCACGCTGGCTCTGCCGCAGAGCTAACTCGTCGCAGCGGTCTGACAGGTGTTGGAATACATACTGACGACGCGATGTATGCCACATCGGGTGAGGCACCGCCTATGGATCAGCAGACCGTTCTGGGACGAATTTTTGGTCGATTATCCATCGGGGGGTTCGATCCAGTTCCGGTAGCGGAAAAGTTTGACGACGGTGATGTGCTGGATATTGCTGGAGGTCTAAGTTTGCATCACACCCCGGGCCACACTCCTGGACATATCAGTCTGCGACATGAGCCGACTGGAGTTTTGTTTACCGGTGATGCCATCTGGAACATGACAGGTCGCATGCGCTGGCCGGTCGCTGCTTTTTGTAGTTCGGCGGCACTTAACCAACAATCTGCCCACGTACTGGGGGAGTTGGATTATCGGGTCGCGGTCTTCACACATGGCCCACATATCCGAAACAATGCGCGAGAAGCGGTTCGAGGGTTCCTGCGGCGTAAAGGGGCGTAGCCCACTCGGTACCATTGCTGGGGAACTCCAGATTAGTTAAGGACACTATGACCGACCGCGCCGACTCCGTCGTAGGAGCGACCGAAGACGTCTATGACGTGCAGCAAATACAGGATCGATGGCTTCCAGTATGGGATGAACTTCAGCCATTCCGCTCTGGCGATCCTCATGACGCCCGCGACAAGATGTATGTGCTGGATATGTTTCCGTATCCTTCAGGCGATCTACACATGGGTCATGCGGAGGCCTACGCACTCGGCGACGTTGTTGCGCGCTATTGGGTTCAGCGGGGTTTCAATGTGATGCATCCCATTGGTTGGGATGCGTTTGGTTTACCGGCGGAAAATGCGGCAATCAAGCGGGGTATTGATCCGTCGGTGTGGACCTACGAAAACATTGAGCAGCAAAAAGCATCGATGCGACGCTACGCCTGTTCATTCGATTGGGATCGAGTCTTAAACACCTGCGATCCGGAGTACTACAAATGGAACCAGTGGATCTTCCTGCAAATGTTCAAACGCGGTCTGGCCTACCGGCGGGCCTCCCAGGTGAACTGGTGTCCCACTGATCAAACCGTCCTTGCTAACGAGCAGGTAGTTAACGGCCTGTGTGAACGTTGCGACTCACCAGTCACGAAGAAAAAACTTACCCAGTGGTATCTGCGAATCACCGATTACGCGGACCGGCTATTGGACGATATGAAGCAGCTTGAGGGGCTTTGGCCCGAGAAAGTCTTGCTCATGCAACGCAACTGGATCGGACGTTCGACGGGAGCGGAAGTAGAGTTCCAAATCGAAGGTGCCGATGAAGCTGTCACGGTTTACACGACGCGCCCGGATACATTGTTTGGCGCAACGTTTTTTGTGGTTGCGGCCGATAGCGACCTAGCTGCCGAACTTGCAAG
>JAOZTQ010000101.1 GCA_029939085.1 Candidatus Nanopelagicales bacterium | reverse complement strand
TTGGACTCTCGGGTATCTGGTTGCTGGGCACTGTCGTGGAAACGCCTTCCATCGGCGTGACGATTGCGCGAATGATCGGGCTCGGAGTAGGGATCGACTACGCGCTCTTCCTGGTTAGTCGATATCGAGGCTACGTCGTGGGTGCCGGTCTAGCCCCTAAAGTGGCAGCCGGTCGAGCGGTGGCTACGAGTGGCGGTGCAATTATTTTTGCCGGCAGCACCGTAGTGATCGCCTTGGTGTCGCTACAGGTAGCCGGTATCCCATTCATCGCAGCACTTGGATTCGCGGCGGCCGTGGCTGTAGTAGGAGCGGTTCTGGCTGCAGTCACGTTGCTCCCAGCGGTGCTCGCGATTATTGGCAAAGGAATCGGAGCCGTTCGTGTGCCGTTCGTGGGGCGGCGAACCGATCATCCGATCGCAGGTCGATGGGCAGCTTTAGTCACAAAGCGACCCTGGCTCAGTACTCTCGTGGCAGCAGCTCTTCTGCTTCCGATCGCTATTCCCGTCACCTCGATGACGTTGGGTCAAGAGGACCTGTCGGTATCGCCGCCTGGGACCTCCGAGCGTGAGGCCTATGACCTGATGTCGGATGGATTCGGCCCTGGCTACAACGGTCCGCTTTTAGTCGCGGTAAGTATCAATCCGAAAGCAACGCCTAGCGACAAATACGAGAAGCAATACAACGAGGCGCAGTCGCTCAAAGCTTCGTTGGAATCGGCCCAGCAGACCCTGCCCGCAGAGCAAGAGGCGCTGGAGGCGCAACAGTCTCTATTAGAGGCGCAAGAAGCAGAACTACTGGTCCAGTTCGCGGCACTGGAAAGTGAGGCGGCCACGCTAGCGGACGCGGAACAGGGCTTAGCTCAACAAGTGCGACAGCTCGCTGACGAGAAGAAGAAGTTGGAGAAACAGCGGAAACAGATAGCGGCTCAGGCAAAGCAGCTGGAGGCCGAGGCGGATGGCGTCGTCGTAAGTCAGGCAAAACTCGCGGCGAAACTCGGTATCAACTTAGTTGAACAAGCCTTTATCGAAGAAGTTTTGGCTCAACCGGATGACCCTGTCGTTATCCAGGAGTTAGAGCGAGAGTTAACGGCGGCTCAGTCGCGTGCCGAGCAACTACGTCAGGAATTTGCGGCGTTAGAGCAACAACTATCCCCCGAGGGTCAGGCAATCCTTGCGGAGGAAAAGCGCCTGATTGCCCGAGCTGCGGCGAACGAGCTGTACATCGAGAAGCTTAAGTTAACGATTTCCCGGGCAACTGATCCAGCGATCGAACAGGTGTTGAAGCTTGCACTTGCCCAAGCACAACGGGAGCAACAGCAGATTGAGCAGCAGCTCACGGCTAATCTTGCGCAACTTTCGCCTACCGATCGAGAAATTCTCGTTCAGATGCGAACTCTCTTGCGGGAACTTGCACTCAACGAGCTGAGACAACGTGAGTTGCAGCTGCGTATAGCTGCAGCCACGGATCCTGTGGTCAGAGCTGAACTCGAACAAGACCTAGCCCGGTTACAGCAGGCGGAGATCCAACTGCGGGGGGAGTTGCGTGCAAATGAGCAACAGCTCGCACAGCTCGCCGAACAAACTCGAAAGTTGCAAGCAGAAGTTCAGCGACTTGCCCAGGAGGCCGCAGTCTTGGTTAAGCGGGCGGCGCGGCTTACCTCTGAGGAAGAAAAACTTCTGCGGGAGGCGCAACGACTAGCTGCTGAAGCGCGAGATCTGGCACAGGAAGCAGCTGAACTCGAAGCAGCAGCGGCAGCACTTGAGCAGAGTGCCGCCGAGTTGGAGGCTGAGTTCGAACAGGCGCAGGCAGAGCAGGCGCAAGCAGAAAAACTGCAAAAGAAATTAACTAAGGAATTGACCGCCGCTGGCGGAGACGCCAGGGGTACGGATCCTCGAATCGTGAAGTTACAAAACGCACTAGCGGAACCCTCAGATGTTGACTTGGTTACACCACCACAGATCAATGAGGCCGGTACTGCGCTGACGATGAGTGTGATCGCGAAAAGCCGACCCGCGGCTACCAAGACGGCCGCCCTTGTGGAACAGGAACGTAATGATGTAATCCCGGCTGCGCTTTCTCCCGGTATGACTGCGGATGTCGGCGGCACTACTGCGGCTAATATTGATCTAGCATCGCTCATCTCCGCCAAGATGCTTCTGGTGATCCTGACGGTGACACTGTTGAGTTCGATCTTGCTACTCATCGCGTTCAGATCTCTTTTGATTCCGCTGCAGGCCGCGATATCAAATCTTCTGGCCGCGTGCGCTTCCTTCGGTCTAGTCACCGTGATTTTCCAGTGGGGCTGGGGTCTGGACGCAATCGGACTACCGAGTGCCTATGGCACGGTTCCAGTAGTGAGTTACGTACCGCTGATGATGTTCGCAGCTCTGTTCGGGCTTTCGATGGACTACCAGGTTTTCATGATGAGTACGATTCAGGGCGAACACGCTTCCGGAAAAAGTCCCAGGGCAGCCGTAAAGGCTGGTGTCGCGTCGGCCGCTAAGGTGATCGTTACTGCAGCGCTCATCATGATCAGTGTCTTTGGCAGTTTCGTCATCAACCCAGACCCGGTGGTGAAGCAATTTGGAATCGGCCTCACCGCTGCGGTGGCGTTCGCTGCCTTTTTGGTCTTGTTACTGGGTCCAGCCGCTCTGACGATCTTCAACCGCGGTACATGGTGGTTACCCGGATTTCTTGACCGCATTTTGCCCGATCTCGACCTTGAGGGAAGAGCGTTAGAACAAAAACTTGCGGAGGAGTCGCAAGCGGCGGAACAGGTTCACGCGGCGACGTCTGGCGCTGAGACCGGTAACACCGAGCAATAGCTAGCGTGTTCCGCATACGAACCAAAGTTCCAGCGGATTCATAACTTTCCGGTTAATGATGACTCGCACCTGGTTGTTCGGCCGAACGAAACAAAGAGAAACCGGGGCCCTCACTCTACGGGTGCGAGGGCCCCGGCTCTTTGCAGCGGTATGACCCGCTACGGGAGTTGTTCGATAGCTGTACAGGTGAGCCCTGGCCTCGGTTGCTTTCTCTTGTCCCCAATCTTCCTGCGGTCCCGGTGTGTTTCCTGAGTCACCGTTCTTCCGGGACATAAATCACAGAACCGTCGGCTATCCGATCGGCGACTAAAGCAGGAACCAGTTCTGACTCCGTCGTGTGCCTGTTCACGCTATGAACTTGTTTCCATCTGGGTCGGGGCCTGGAGATGGGTGTCGGGGCAACGACCTAATGGAATACCTAATGGTGACTACCTTTGAGCCACGATGGCAACGCGGATAGTTATTGAGGCATTGGATTCACCCGTTATGGGGATTCCGAATCCGTAGGACACGTGAATCGTGAGGGTCGACCGGCGAATTGCCATGGTTTCGCCGAAGTCCGCGGCATGCCCTGATCGATCCGATCTGGCTCGCGTGGATACTAGAGAGGACGATAGGAGGCCCTGTGGCAGACCGGCTGAGCCCGCTCGACGTGTCGTTCCTCTATTTGGAGGAGCCGACAACCCCTATGCACGTTGGAAGTGTGGCGGTCTTTGAGGCTCCGGCAGATGGATTCGATCACGATCGACTAGTGCAGTTGATCAGGACGCGCATTGCTTTTGTCCCTCGTTACCGGCAACGAATCCGCAGAGTGCCGGGCAGATTGGCTAATCCGGTTTGGGTCGATGACGAGTCCTTCGACGTTACCTATCACGTGCGCCGCTCAGCGCTGCCACGTCCAGGAACAGATGGGCAGCTTCGTGAATTAGTCGCTCGAATAATGTCGCGGCCCCTCGATCTATCTCGTCCACTCTGGGAGATGTACTTGATCGAGGGTCTTGAAGGGGGTCGCTTTGCGATCTTGACCAAGAGTCATCACGCGATGGTGGACGGTATGGCCGCCGTCGACATTGGACAAGTGATTCTGGATGTCACTCCGGAACCGCGTCAGATGGGTACTGACGTATGGCGCCCGGCTAGGGAGCCATCCTCATTTGAGTTACTCGCCGGTGGTATGGCCGATGCTCTGCGTTCGCCAGCCACCGTGATGGAGTCAGTGCGCGCCGGTCTAAGTGACGTGCGGGAGAGTGCGGTAGGAATCGGGCGCAATATGGCCGGGGTGTTAAGTGCTGCGGCCACGGTGGTGCGACCACCGGATAGCAGTCCTCTGAACGTCGAGATTGGCGAACAGCGCCGATACGGCACAGCTGATACTCGTCTTGACGACTACAAACGAATTCGCAAAGCCCATGGTGGCACCGTGAACGATGTAGTTTTGGCGGTTCTCGCTGGTGCTCTTCGGGAATGGCTCATGACTCGGGGTGAAAATCTGTCACCTCGAAGCACGATGCGAGCGCTGGTACCGGTCAGTGTGCGACCCGAAACTGACTCGACCGAAGGTAATCACGTCGCCGCGTTCCTATGTGATTTACCGGTGGGGGAGCCAGATCCGGT
Organism: Candidatus Nanopelagicales bacterium; assembly: GCA_029939085.1. Classification (GTDB taxonomy): domain Bacteria; phylum Actinomycetota; class Actinomycetes; order S36-B12. Next base: position 1,289 of record JAOZTQ010000101.1, on the reverse strand, counting down.
CGTCCGGCTCCAGCGGGTCGCATTCGAGATGGGACAGCTTAAGTCGAGCGGCCAGGCAATGGGGGCTCAGGCCCTGGTGGGGTTGACCGGATTTGCTCCGCCAACCTTGCATGCCGCGGGAGCTCGTGCCGCTAGCGGTTTGACTCGGCGGGTGTGGAATCTCGTGGTAACTAACGTTCCTGGGCCGCAGTTCCCGCTTTACGCTGGCGGATCAAAAATGGTGGCCGCCTACCCGGTGGTGCCGTTGTCGAAGAATCAGGCTGTAAGCGTTGGGCTTACCTCTTACGACGGTGGAGTGTATTTCGGACTGAACGCTGATCGAGATGCTATGCCCGACATTGATGTCCTTTCTGACTGCATTGTCGCAGCTTTGTCCGAATTGCTCGATACAACGACGCCTAGCGGCAGAAGGCGTACCGTTAAGGCATAGCGCAGCCGTTCGCGGCTATCCTGCTACGCAAAGTTCTTGTCTCGACACGTAAGGTAAGGCTATGGCCGCTCGACGAACCATCCGCCGGGGCCTTGTCCTTGGTGGCGGTGGTGTGCTTGGGGCGGCCTGGATGGTGGGTGCGCTCAATGCGCTCAAGGAAGTTCACGGATTTGATCCGCGAGAGTGCGACGTTTTAGTGGGAACTTCTGCTGGATCAGTCCTAGTCGCCCTGCTAGGTGCGGGTGTCTCAAGTGAACAGATGTTGTCTCATCAGCGCGGTCACGCGATTACGGAGGGCCCGCTAGCTGGCTATTCCTTCGATTATGAGAAGGCGACGGGTAGTGGTCGACCCAAACGACCTCGACTCCTGGGTCCAGGTTCCGCAAAACTGATTGGCACCAGCCTGCGTCGGGGTCGAAATATGCCGCCAACAGCGGTGCTAAGCGGATTTTTGCCCATTGGCACTGGCTCATTGGCGCGGGTTGGACACCTCGTCGAAGCAGTCACTCCGATGGATGAATGGTCGCCGCACGAGAATGTCTGGGTCGTGGCCTTAGATTACGCCGATGGTCAGCGCGTAGCGTTCGGAAAAGCGGGCGCCCCAGTTGCGCCATTATCGGACGCAGTTATGGCTTCGTGTGCCATACCTGGATGGTTCAGTCCCATGAAGATCGGCGATAGGGAATATATCGACGGGGGAACCTGGTCAGCCACGAATGTGGATCTTTTAGCCGGACAAGGTCTAGACGAAGTATTTGTCCTGGCGCCTATGGTGTCCTTCCATCTTGATCGTCCGAATGAGCTTTTCACTCGGTTGGAACGTCGCTGGCGGTTGCAGGTGACAAAACGCTGCCTGCGC
>JAOZTQ010000100.1 GCA_029939085.1 Candidatus Nanopelagicales bacterium | reverse complement strand
GTAGGGAAAACGATCATCACAGCCGCTCTCGCGGCTGTCGCGGCTGACTCTGGGCAACGCGTAGCTGTGGTGAAGCCAGCACAAACTGGGATCACACCCGAAGAGTCCGGCGATATCAACGAGGTTTCTCGCCTGTCCCAAATCGATGATCTGTACGAGTTGCAGCGATTTCCGGATCCGTTGGCTCCGGAGACCGCTGCCCGCGTGCGCGGAATCACACCGCTTTCTCGCAAACAATTGACTTCCGCAATCAAGACAATCGAGGAAGAGCACGATCAAGTGATCGTTGAGGGAGCTGGCGGGCTACTAGTTCGCTTCGACGAGGTTGGCACAACAATCGCCGATCTGGCCGAAGATCTATCTAGTGACGTCGATACCGAGGTCATAGTGGTTGCTGACGCCGCACTCGGCACCCTGAATCACACAGCGCTCACAATTGAAGCGCTAGAGAGTCGAAAACTTCACTGCGCTGGTGTTGTTATCGGGTCCTGGCCATTAGAGCCCGATCTCGCTTGCCGCACGAACTTGGTGGACTTGGAAACCGTTATCGGCGATCCGATCAGCGGCGCTATGCTTGCCGATGCTTCCCGGCTAAGTGTTGCCAATTTCCTTGCTGCTGCGACATCATCCCTATCCCCTGCTTTGGGCGGTCGCTTCGATGCGGCAGACTTCATACAGACGTTTCAGATCCGGAGGGTCCCGTGACCGACACCATTGCCAACAATCCCGTGACGCCTGGCCCTGCTGGCGACATCCTCGATACAGCGCGCCAGCAAGTCTTGGAAGAAGGAATCGGGCTGCGTCAGGACCAGATCCTCGAGGTCCTACAACTTCCGGACGATCGCGTTACCGATCTGATGGCATTGGCCCATGAGGTAAGGATGCGCTGGTGTGGCCCGGAAGTGGAAGTGGAAGGAATCGTCTCCCTCAAGACCGGAGGCTGTCCTGAAGACTGCCATTTCTGTTCCCAGTCGGGAACCTTTCAGTCGCCGGTTCGTTCGGTGTGGCTAGATATTCCTGGCCTGGTTCAGGCAGCCAAAGAGACGGCGGCTACCGGGGCGAGCGAGTTCTGCATTGTCGCCGCGGTTAAGGGCCCAGATGAAAAATTGATGAAGCAGCTGCGTGAGGGCGTTGCCGCCATCCACGAAGCAGTCGACATCAATGTGGCCGCGTCTCTAGGAATCCTCACCGCGGAGCAGGTTGACGACATGGTGGATATGGGGATCCATCGGTATAACCACAACTTAGAAACCGCCGCGTCGTACTTCCCACAGGTGGTCACTACTCACACCTGGGAAGAACGGATGGACACCCTCCGCATGGTGCGCGATTCGGGTATGGAGGTCTGCTGCGGTGGAATCGTAGGAATGGGAGAGACCGAGGAACAACGAGCAGAGCTCGCTGCGCAACTCGCCTCAGTAGATCCGCACGAGGTTCCACTGAACTTCTTCAATCCGCGACCTGGTACACCCTTTGGAGACTTGCCAACCATGGCCGCTACGGATGCGCTTCGCACCATCGGTGCCTTCCGACTGGCTCTGCCTCGCACCATCCTGCGCTTCGCCGGGGGTCGAGAGATCACGCTAGGCGATCTCGGCACTCGAGAAGGTTTACTCGGCGGCATCAACGCAGTCATTGTGGGTAACTATCTCACTACACTGGGACGCCCAGCCACAGAAGATTTGGAGATGTTGTCGGACCTCAGCATGCCGGTCAAGGCGCTTTCTCAGACACTGTGAAACCCTCACCGTACTGTGCGCGCTGTGGCGAACCAGTTGACGTGAATGTGCACACCGGTTGTGCCTCAGCGCTAAATCTTGAGCCACCGAGATTTTGTCCGCAATGTCGAAGACGCATGGTCGTGCAGGTGACACCTGCTGGCTGGGAAGCACATTGTTCACAGCACGGTTCACCCCCGTTAGCATCGTCACGTGTCTCCCGAAGTAACACCGACTAGTTTGCCGCACGCGGGGATTCGTGCGGTCGGGCGTTGGCTTTTAGCTGGTGCGCTCGCTTATGCGGGTTTTGGTCATTTTCGGAGTGCGGAAGAGTTCCTGGCCCAGGTACCGCCTTGGCTACCTTTTCCTGAAGCCATCGTTGCTATTTCAGGTGTTGTGGAACTTACGCTCGCTGTTGCACTGTTATTCCTCAGTAAGCAACGTGTAGTGGTCGGCTGGATAACAGCCGCCTTCTTCATAATCATTTTTCCAGGAAACATCTCGCAGCTCGTTACCGGAACTGATGCATTTGGTCTTGATTCCGATCTGGCGCGTGCGATCCGACTGCTCTTCCAACCTCTACTCGTGATTTGGGCACTCTGGTGCACTGGAGCCTGGCACGCATGGCGACAAAGTCGTTCAGATCAGCCTTCGGAATAAGACCGGGGTCGGCCGGGCTTGTGCGCCGACCGACCCCGGGGTAGATCCGATCAGTTCAGGTCGAACCGATCGGCGTTCATCACTTTGTCCCACGCAGCAACGAAATCGTGGACGAACTGCTCTTGTCCGTCGCTACTTGCAAATACCTCGCTGAGCGCTCGCAACTGAGAGTTTGAGCCGAACACCAAGTCCACTCGACTTCCGTTCCACTTTGCCTCTCCGGTCTTTCGATCTCGGCCAACAAAGGTTTCCTCTTGATCTGATGTGGGTTCCCAAACGGTTGCCATATCGAGCAAGTTGACGAAGAAATCATTGGTCAACTCACCGGGGCGATCTGTGAGCACACCTAAATCTGAACCATCATGGTTCGCTCCGAGTACTCGTAAGCCGCCAACCAGTGCCGTCATCTCCGGAGGAGTCAGCCCCAGCAGGCTGGACCGATCGACCAAGAGGTGTTCAGCCGGTCGACTGTGAGCCTTGCCCAGATAGTTTCGGAAACCGTCAGCGGTTAACTCGAGCTCCGCGAATGATTCCTCATCAGTCAACTCCTGAGTTGTATCCGCTCGCCCGGGGGTGAAAGGAACCTGAACCGCAGTACCAGCTGCCTTGGCAGCTTGTTCGATCCCGGCGCATCCGCCCAGCACAATCAAATCCGCAAGCGATACTTGAGTGCCATCGGTTTGCGCGGCGTTGAAGTCGGCTTGTATACCCTCCAAAACCCGCAATATGCGAGCTAGCTCCGCTGGATTGTTTACTTCCCAGGAACTTTGCGGAGCGAGACGAACTCGTGCACCGTTGGCACCGCCTCGCTTATCGCTGTCTCGGAAGGTTGAGGCGGATGCCCATGCAGTGCTGACTAGTTCGCCAACGGAGAGACCCGAGTCCAGCAACGAGGCCTTGAGTTGAGCGATAGCTGCATCACCAATCTGCTTGTAATCCGCCGCAGGGATCGGATCCTGCCAAATCAACGGCTCGGAGGGGACCTGAGGGCCGCGATATCTGGATAGCGGGCCCATGTCCCGGTGCGTCAACTTAAACCATGCCTTTGCAAATGCCTCGGCAAGTTGGTCGGGATTCTCCAGAAAACGGCGCGAGATCGGTTCGTAGATCGGATCCTCGCGAAGGGCTAAATCAGTAGTCAGCATGACCGGGGTGTGACTCTTGCTCGGATCATGCGGATCCGGAACGGAACCTGCACCTGCGCCACCCTTCGGAATCCACTGGTGCGCACCTGCCGGGCTCTTGGAGAGTTCCCAATCGTAAGCAAACAACGTTTCGAAGTAACTGTTGTCCCAGGCAGTCGGAGTCGGAGTCCATGCACCCTCGAGCCCGCTAGTGATCGTGTCATCTCCATCACCAGTGCCGAAACTGTTCCTCCAGCCTAAGCCCATTTCTTGAAGAGGCGCGCCTTCAGGCTCGCGTCCCACATTGCCCTCATCTGTGGCTGCACCGTGGGTCTTACCGAAGGTGTGTCCGCCTGCGACTAGGGCCACAGTTTCTTCATCATTCATGGCCATACGACGGAAGGTCTCGCGAATATCGCGAGCCGACGCTAACGGATCGGGGTTGCCGTTGGGGCCTTCTGGATTGACGTAGATCAACCCCATCTGCACTGCAGCGAGCGGGTTAGCCAGTTCGCGTTCTCCGCTATAGCGCTCGTCACCGAGCCAGGTACCTTCATAACCCCAGTTCACTTCTTCTGGCTCCCACACGTCTGCGCGGCCGCCACCGAAGCCGTAAGTGTCGAAACCCATGGTTTCAAGTGCCACATTGCCGGTGAGGACAAATAGATCTGCCCACGAGATCTTGTTCCCGTACTTCTGCTTGATCGGCCACAGCAACCTACGGGCTTTGTCCAAGTTGGCGTTGTCGGGCCAACTGTCGAGCGGCGCATACCGTTGCATACCGGTGCCTGCTCCACCTCGGCCGTCACTCGTGCGGTAGGTGCCCGCTGCGTGCCACGTCATCCTGATGAAGAAGGGGCCGTAGTGGCCGTAGTCGGCGGGCCACCACTCCTGGGAATCGGTCATCAAGTCGACTAAATCTTGACGAAGCGCCTGGAAATCAAGTGAGTCGAACGCCTCGTCGTAGTCGAAGTCTGCAGCCATCGGGTCAGATGCTGGATTGTTTTGGCGCAGCAGACTCAGATCCAGTTGATGCGGCCACCAATCACGGTTGGTCATACCGTCGGTATCGCGCCAGCGTCCACCACCGGTCACCGGGCATTTACTCTCATTACTCATTCTTATTCTCCTTGTGGTGTGGCGTGCTTTCTGTAAGTGGATCGTCGGCGCCTTGCGACGCAGACTGCGGATCAGTGGCTGATTGGCAACGCGGACATCGACCCCAAAAGGCTACTTCCGCCTCGTCGATATCGAAGCCATGATCGTCGCTGGCAGTAAGACAGGGTGCAGCCCCGACTGAACAGTCAACATCCACGACACAGCCACAATCTCGACACACTAAATGGTGATGATTGTCTGCCACCCGATCTTCGAAGCGAGCAGCCGAGCCGGCAGGTTGAATCCGACGGACTAAGCCAACCTCGACCATAGTGGCCAGGGCGTCATAGACAGCTTGAACAGACACTGACCCAATCTCGGCGCGAACTTCACTCGTCACTGCCTCTGCAGTGACGTGAGGATTGGCTGAGATGGTTCGAAGCACAGCCAATCGCTGGGCGGTAACCTGCAGACCTCGACTCCTCAACTCAGCAGCGGGATCCGAAATCACATGGACATCCTATAGTCGATTCTGGACTAGTTCCAGTATTGGAGTTAGTCCGTTTCGGCTAATCACGGCTCACGAGCGGGTGTTGTGGACACAAAAACATGCCGTTCATTTTTATGCCGTGGAGATTGTTTGGAACAACTCTTGCCGGGCATAACCTATCCAAGGGAGATAGACGAGAAAGGAAGCGATGACGATGAGTTCTCCGGCAGGTGGGCCGGGACCCAGAACCGAAGAGTTGCCCGTAGTGCGACAGCAAGCCGATTCACTGTTCAATCATGAATCTGTGGCCTCTATCGGGGCGAAAACCCAAAAGTTTGCGCGTCAATCGAGCCGTCTTGTTCGCCTGCTTGTTGCAGTGACGGCGGGTACGGTCTTCATCGGCGTATTCACTGTGTTCTCTTTTGAAGATAACTCCACATTAAAGACAGGGTTACTCGTAGTTTTATTCGTAGTTGGCGTTCTTGGAACCCGTAAAGTCCTGGCCTCCTACCGCAGCAATCGAAGGCAACTCGTGGCGTGTCAACTCGCTTTGGCCAAGATTGCTGAAAGTAACCCCATAGACGATCGCCCGGATGACACCTGGCGGCTCGGACGGTAGCGACACCCCGCATCGGTGAG
>JAOZTQ010000099.1 GCA_029939085.1 Candidatus Nanopelagicales bacterium | reverse complement strand
CCAAACTTCAGTCGTAAGCCGGCGAAAGGTAGGTCGATCTCATCATGCACGACGATTAAGTGGTCCGTGGGGACCGAGAAGTAGTCCAGCAACGATGACACCGGGCCACCTGACTCGTTCATGTAGCTCATCGGAATTCCGAGTACGACTTTAGTTTGACTTAGCCGCGCTTCGGCAACGTCGCAGCGTGCCCGTCGCTGCGAGCGAAACCTCTCACTCGAACGCTCCGCCAACTGCGACACCACCATGGCCCCGATGTTGTGTCGGGTCCGAGCGTACTTTTCTCCCGGATTTCCTAGCCCAACAATCGCCCAGGGCGACTGATCGGTCACTCCTCTTCGGCTTCGTCGCTCTCAGCAGCCTCGTCGCCCTCAGCAGCCTCGTCGCCCTCAAGTGCTTCGGCGGCAGCGGCGGCTTCCGCAGCAGCGGCTTCGGCGGCAGCGGCAGCAGCAGCGGCTTCGGCCATGGCACGAGCCCGCTCTTCGAGGATTTCTACGATCCGATCGGCCACATCCGCCAGATCCTCGCCATTGGCTGCAGCTTCTTCGATAACGCTTGAAGCCTGCAGCGGATCAAGTCCGGCTTCCTCGGCGGTAGCTTCCGCTCGAGCAAGCGCATCGGCGAATGCGTGGCGTTCCGCTACTTCGGCGTCACTGAGTAGCAGTAGATCCACGTGGAGCAGATCGTCCCGGATGACATCGCGCTGTACGTCAGAGGGAGCAACAACGATTTCTTCCTTGCCACTGATGCTCACCTCGAGCACGACACGGGGGATTCTGAGCGCCAGATCTAGCTCATGTCCTGGCAACGTGATGTGTCGCAATTTACTGCCGGAACCGTACATGACGGCGGGCACTAGGCCTTCACGCCGGTACCGTCGGGCCGCGCCCTTGCCGAAATCGGTGCGCTCATCTGCGCTAATGCGTACGTCCTGCGACATTGAATGGTCTCCTCGGTCAGCAGCGGGTACTCGCGCCTCGACTGTGCGATCCCGCCGCGTCGATAACGGTGGTCGAACCACCCTCGCCGAGGCATGACAAATATAGAACCCCAACTCGAGATTCCCAAATCCAACGCCAATCCGGCCAACCTGATGTATCAGCTTTCACGGGCGAAGTATCGCTACCGAGGCGTATTAGATGTCTGCGTTGGGGATTTCAAACATTTGGGTCACTGACCCGTCGGAGAAGACTTCCCGAATGGCTTTCGCGAGTACCGGAGCAATCGAGAGCACCGTCAGTTGATCAAAATGGCGATCTTCGGGAATCGGAAGCGTGTTCGTCACAACGACTTCCGCGATACCCGAGGCAGCCAAACGCTTATTCGCCGGATCGCTCAGGATCCCATGAGTCGCCGTCACGACAACATCTCGTGCGCCGTTTTCAAATAGGGTTTCGGCTGCTTTGGCGATAGTGCCACCAGTATCGATCATGTCATCCACCACAACACAAAGGCGATCCTTTACGTCACCAACAACTTCGAACACCTTCACTTCGTTGGGAACGTCTGGATCACGACGCTTGTGAATGATGGCGAGTGGCGAACCCAATACATCTGTCCATCGCTCTGCAACCCTGACTCGACCTGCGTCCGGCGAAACTACGGTGATTGGCTCATCGCCATAGTGCTCCTTCACATAGTCCGAGAGCATAGGTAGCGCGAACAGATGATCGACTGGACCATCGAAGAAGCCTTGAATCTGGCTGGTATGCAAATCCACTGTCATGACGCGGTCGGCACCAGCCGTGCGAAGTAGATCCATCATGAGCCGTGCCGTGATCGGCTCCCGGCCACGGTGCTTCTTGTCCTGGCGGGCATACCCGAAAAAAGGTGCCACTACGGTGATGCGTTTGGCCGATGCGCGCTTGGCCGCATCAACCATAATCAACTGCTCCATGATCCATTTGTTCAGCGGATCGGTGTGAGTTTGCAGGATAAAGACATCGCAGCCGCGTACGGACTCCTCAAAGCGCACGAACATCTCACCGTTGGCGAAGTCCCGAGCAGTGATAGGACTCAACTCAGCGCCAAGTTGCGCGGCTACTTCTTCGGCAAGTTCCGGATGGGATCGACCCGCGCTCACGAGAAGTCGTTTTTGAGCCGCCAGAGTTATACCGCCGTTTTGGGTGCTCATCTCTTGCCTTCCTCCTTGGCTGTGGCCGCCTCAGCAGCCGGCGATCCGGGTCGGTTGCGCTCGACCCAACCCTCAACATTTCGCTGTCTGCCACGCGCTACTGCTAGTGAACCAGGCGGCACATCTTCAGTAATCACCGATCCGGCTGCCGTATAAGCACCGTCACCTATTTCAACCGGAGCAACGAGCATTGTGTCGCTACCAATGCGAACTTGATCGCCTACAACAGTCCGATGCTTCGCGACGCCGTCGTAGTTCACCACGACGGTCGCGGCACCGATATTTGTGCCCGCGCCAACATCCGCATCTCCGACGTAGGAAAGATGCGGCACTTTCGCACCTGGTCCGATGTGACTGTTCTTGATTTCGACAAATGAACCCGCTTTAGCCCCAACGGCCAACTCGGTACCAGGACGTAACCGAGTGAATGGCCCCACTTCGCAGTCGGCCCCAATAACTGCCAGAAGACAATGCGCACGGTCAACGGTCGCACCAGACTCAACTTCGGTATCGATGAGAGTGCTATCCGGGCCAATGACCGCACCGGACGCGATCGTCGTCGCGCCCTTTAGATAAGTGCCAGGTTCCACGACAACATCGGCTGCTAAGTCAACGTCAACATCAATGTAAGTCGCTGATGGATTGCGCATGGTCACGCCCGCGAGCATCCAGGACTCGTTTATCCGGCTCTGCATGACCTGTTCCACCTGGGCGAGTTGCGCGCGATTATTAACGCCCATGATGTCGGCAGGATCTGGAGCAGCAACTGCCGAAACTCCTAAACCGTCTTGCCGCGCAATCGCAACCAGATCGGTGAGGTATTCCTCGCCCTGCGAGTTATCGGTGGACAGACGATCGACTGCGGCAACCAAGAACTGCGGGTCAAATGCATAGGTTCCGCTGTTGACCTCATTTATCGCCAGGACCTCTTCGCTGGCATCTTTGTGCTCAACGATTGCGGCTACCGAATCGTCGTCGGCCCTTACGATTCGGCCATACCCAGTGGCATCTGAGAGGACTGCGCTCAGCACAGTTACCGCAGCGCTGGTCGCAGCATGTTGGGTGAGGAGCCGTTCCAAAGCTGCACTACCCAACAACGGGGCATCACCCGCCACCACAACCACAGGTCCACCCGACGGAGTTATTCCACGCTCGGCTAGTTGCTGCAACGCCATACGGACCGCATGTCCAGTACCCCGTTGTTCGGCTTGTAACGCTGTCAGCAACTCACCGTCCAGCTCGGCGAGGTGCTTTTCGACCTTGTCGCGACCATGACCAACGACAACTACGATCTGCTCGGCACCAACGGAGCGAGCATTGACGACCACGTGACCTACCAATGATCGCCCGCAGACTTCGTGCAAAACCTTAGGGGTGGCCGATTTCATTCGGGTTCCCTCACCCGCGGCGAGGACTACTACAACGGACGGTTTAGCCGACATCTGATCCCTTTCAGGCGTGCTGGACCTGACACGGCAGCGTATCCCGTCAATGCGGGCCCGGATAAACCGGGTTTATGCTCCGCCGCCAGGTCTCGATCCTGGACCTCCAGCTTCAAAGGCTGTCGGGCTGCCATTACCCCACGGCGGATTGCGGTGTACCGCGAAGCACCATCATGCCATAGCCGAAAAAAAGGGCCTTGTAACCTACGGTGTCGTAAGTTACGGTTGAGTATGTTCTCAACAACACAGACGCCGGCGGACGTCGAAGAAATCGCGGTAGAGCGTACTCGCGGACCACGTTGGGTGGTCGCACTGTTCATACTTGGTCCACTGCTCGCACTACTTGTCGGGCTACCTATTGCCTTACGGGGCTGGATCAGTTGGCTGGACGTGGGACTTGCCGTTTTCTTCTACGTTCTCACTGCTGGCGGTATCACCATTGGTTTCCATCGTTACTTCACACACGGCTCATTCCGCGCCAATAAGTCAGTCCGGTTCGGGCTGGCGATAGCTGGTTCGCTGGCTGTTCAAGGCAGCGTTGCGGACTGGGTCGCCGATCACCGCAAACATCATGCCAACTCTGACGACGAGGGCGATCCCCACTCACCGTGGCGCTATGGCACTTCAGCTCGCGACGTCGCCCGAGGCTTCTGGCATTCTCATATGGGCTGGCTGCTCGCTGATGATGAGACTGACGTAGGGAAATACGCACCAGATCTCCTCAAGGATCCGATGATCAATCGGATTTCGCGGCTCTTCCCGTTGCTCGTGGCGGCGACCTTATTGGTGCCGGCCATCATCGGCGGTCTAGTCACTATGTCGTGGACAGGCGCATTCCAGGCCCTTTTCTGGGCTGGTCTAGTGAGGTTGGCTCTCGTGCATCAGATCACCTGGAGTATCAACTCGATTTGTCACATAACCGGCAAACGCCCCTTCAAGACGCGCGATCACGCCGGAAACGTTGCCTGGTTGGCGGTACCAGCACTGGGCGAGTCCTGGCACAACTACCATCACGCTGATCCAACTGCCGCTCGGCACGGCGTCTTGTGGCGCCAGATTGACCCCAGCGCAGCCACCATTCGTTTCATGGAGCGACGCGGATGGGTCAGCCGAGTTCGTTGGCCCAGCGAGGATCGGGTTCGGAGCAAGTTGGTCGATCCAGACCAACCCGTCCGCATCAATGGCGCCCTTGTCGCAGTCGAAGAAGAGAAGTCAAAGGAATCCAGTCCACCCCAGTAGGCTGATTGCTATGACTAACTCAACACCGCTTCCTCATTCGGACCCGGAGCCCCGGGTCCGAATGAGCGGTAGCCAACGCCGCGAACAACTCATCGGCGTGGGTCGCCGGCTATTCGCAAAGAAGGGCTACGAAGCGGTGAGCGTCGAAGAGATCGCTCACGACGCCAAAGTGTCAAAGCCGGTGGTTTACGAACACTTCGGCGGCAAAGAGGGGCTGTATGCGGTAATCGTTGACCGTGAAATGAACAGCCTGCTCAGTCGAATCGTCTCATCATTGACCGGCGATCATCCTCGCCAACTCCTCGAGCAAGCGGGATTGGCTCTATTCGATTACATCGAGGACGAGACTGACGGCTTCCGGATTCTGGTCAGAGACTCGCCCGTATCGCAGTCATCGGGCAGCTTCGCGAGTCTGATCGTTGAAGTCGCCACAGAAACGGACCACATCCTCGCCGCCCAATTCAAAAAGCGGGGATACAGTCCGAAACTTTCCCAGATGTATTCACAAATGCTGATTGGAATGGTCGCATTGACCGGTCAATGGTGGCTCGACGTACGCAAACCCCGTAAAGACGTCGTCGTGGCCAACTTGGTCAATCTGGCATGGAACGGGTTGAGTCACCTGGACTCGGAACCCAAACTAACCACGCGCTAAACGGGTCCCGACCGATTCACGACGGTTGCCCCGGCAACCGGTCCAGAGGCTCGCCGCACTGTCCGGCATAGTCCGGACGCGCTGAGCGCAACCGTCAACTCCAGTGCGGCATCTTCATCGGCCACCAAGAAGGCGCACGTCGGGCCGCTGCCCGAGACGATCGAACCTAGGGCGCCATGCTCTGGGCCCAACTCCAATAGAGCCGATAACGATGGCATGAGCGATAACGTCGCCCGCTGTAGATCATTGCTCAGCGCCTTGCCTAATGCATCCGCATCACCGGTGCGCACC
>JAOZTQ010000098.1 GCA_029939085.1 Candidatus Nanopelagicales bacterium | reverse complement strand
GCACCAGCTTCGGCATAGACATCAAATGCGAAGTCAACGCCCAACTCTCGCAATCGTCTTGCGTCATCGGGATACACCGAAGTTGCCGCGATACGACCGGTGTAGCCGCGATCTCGCAGTCGTTGCACCGCGGCGATATTGGCCTCAGTGGATGACATCGTTAACAAGACCCACTCCAAACCTTCAACCAACCCGCGCGCACGCGTCCAAAAGTCCGGATCAGTCGCATCGCCTACAACGACCCGGTCCCCTTGGGCCGCATGTTCGGCGACTCTCCCTTCGTCGACATCAACCCCCAGCACCCGGCCACCAAAATCAGGCGCTACCGCTTCATACGCACGTGACCCCATCCGACCCATACCGAAAACAATCAACTGGACTTGATGTAACTGGAGATCCTCATCTCCTGGCAGCCGTTGCCGTCGCTCCAAACCCTTGAGCCGAGAACCGTACTTGGCAAACAGGTCATCACCGCGTTCGGCAACCGGGGCGACGATAGCGAATGAAGCTGCAATAGTGACCGCCAATATGGCCAGCCAATCATCGTCCATCCGGCCACTCTCAACAGCCGTCGCTGCCACGATTAAGCCGAACTCACTGAAACTTGTGAGATCCAGACTTGCCTGCCACGCAGTGCGAGAGCGAAGTTTGCCCCATGACAGCAGGACAAAGAACAGCAACGACTTGAGCGGGAGCAAGAGCAAAATAATCCCGGCAGCCACCAGGCCGTTGACGGTTGGTAGGGCATCCAATCCGATCTCTAAAAAGAACCCGAGCAGGAACAGATCCTTGATACCCATCAACGATTTGTTGAGCTCATCTGCTTTACCGCCGCCCGCGAGCAACATCCCCAAGGCCAGAGCACCGAGATCCCCCTTGATGCCAACGAGCACAAATAGCCCGGCCCCGACGAGCGCTGCTGTCACCCCGAACAGTCGCAGTAATTCACCGTGGCCACTGCGCCGCATGATTCTTTTCAACACGGGTCTGAGCGGTATGAGCAGGAGCAACAATATTGCCCAAGGACTCGGTGGCTTACCTTGTGACAGCGCCAGATACACAACCGCGACAATGTCTTGTAGGACAAGAATTCCGATCGCTACTCGACCGTTTCGGGTCGTGAGGGCACCCTGCTCCTCAAGTACCTTGATGGCGAATACGGTGCTGGAAAATGAGAAAGCGAATGCCAAGGTCACTGCCTCGCCTCGACCAAGACCGGCAAAAGCACCAACGCCTGAGATGGCCAACAGCATCAGCAGACCGCTGAAAACAACAACGATGCCGACCATATGGATCAGGCCGACACCCCAAACCTCGAAGCGCGTCAAGGATCGAAGATCGATTTTCAGGCCGATCGTGAACAACAGCAGCGTGACTCCAAGATCGGAAATCTGCTGAAGGAGTTCACCAGACTCGGCACCAAAGGCATTCAGCAGAAAACCGGCAGCAAGGAACCCAACAAGCGGTGGTAAACCAACTGCGCGCGCCAGGATTCCCGCGACATAGGCGAGCAGTAGCCACCATGGATCGCCTAGGCCGACACTGAGCCATGGCATATCCATAAGCCCACCTACCTGGTTCATTCACTGAGATGGATCGGACAACATCCGATAACTCCACAGTGTGGCAGGCTGCAACCCGAATTAGTTGGACTGGCCGCCGAAAGCGTCAACGTATTCCGACTCAACTCTGCTCAACATTTCAGCAGGTACGAAGAAGTCCAGGAACGGCGGTTCTTTATCGCCAGGCACGGCTGAATATTCCGAGAAATCGGTTACACCCGCTTCACTGAGCACGAGTTCGTCGATAAAGAAGTTCCCGGTGCACTCCCGTGACGGTTGCGTGACCACGGCGTAGGCAGCATCAGCCATGATTCGCGGCGACCGACTTCGAGCCGCCATGGCGTCACCACCCAGTAGGTTACGAATCGCGGCAGTATCGATGGTCGTCAACGGCCACAGTGAGTTCACTGCGATCCCCTCATCCGCAAACTCTGCCGCCATCCCGAGTGTGCACATACTCATCCCCATTTTCGCCATGGTGTAGGCCACGTGCCCCTTAAACCATTTTGGGTCGATATCGAGCGGCGGAGACAACGTCAAAATGTGCGGGTTATCTGAGGCCTTCAGATGCGGTATGCATTTCTGAGACATCACAAAGGTGCCGCGCGCATTTACCTGCTGCATCAAGTCATAGCGCTTCATTGGTGTGGCCTCAGTGGGCGTGAGACTTATGGCGCTGGCATTGTTCACGAGGACATCAATGCCACCGAACTTCTCAACCGCGGCAGCGACTGCCGCTTCAACTTGTTCTTCACTCCGAATATCTGTTTGGACGCCTAACGCCGCTCCGCCAGCTGCTTCGATCTCTGCAGCGGCGGACGACAGAGTTCCCGGTAGCCGGGGATCGGGATCAACGGTTTTGCCAAGGATGACCACATTGGCGCCATCGGCGGCAGCGCGAAGCGCGATGGCCAGGCCAATTCCGCGAGTTCCTCCGGTGATGACAACCGTCTTATTTGCCAGTGACATGACCCCTCCAAGTTGGGTGCAGTAACGCTGTTCAACACTATTATGCAACTTGTTGCATAATGTGCAGCATGGGGTCCACTTTGGTGGGCAAGTGAAGGGACGTGGCGTCATGGCACTGGGCGAGGCGATTCTGGTCTGCCTGGCCGAGGAACCACTCACGGGTTACGACCTTGCGAAGTCGTTCGACACCTCAATCGGCTTTTTTTGGCGTGCCGATCATCAACAGATATATCGGGAACTCAAGCGGCTCAAAACCAACGGCTGGGTTGCCGATGAGCTGGTGGTGCAAACCAGCCGACCGAACAAGCGGCGTTATTCGATCACCCCGGACGGACGAGCGCACCTCATCGCCTGGTCCCGAGAATCGCATCCACCCGCACCGGTCAAGGATGATCTGATGGTCAAGCTCTACAGCTTGGCTGATGTGGATATCGACTCAGTGCGACGCCAGATTGTCGACCGGTTAGATGGCCATCGAAATCGCCTTAATCTTTACGAGCGGATCGAGCGTTCGGTCTATCGTGACACCCCGGAAGATGATGCCGGTGCCGTAGGACGACTACTCGGTCTCCGAGCGGGATTCGCCTACGAACGTGCCTGGATTCGTTGGTGTGAGGATGCCATTGAGCGACTCTCCGCGTTACCGGAATCAACTTTGACGTCATCCCATACTCCATGATGGATGTATGTCCACCACATCTGCCGATGCCAGCCATGACGTAGTGTTCCTGCTTTTCGATGAGATGGATTTGTTGGATTTTGGTGGCCCCTATGAGGTTCTCCTCACAGCCAACCGACTCAGCAAGCGGTCCGGTCAGGCCGCTCCGTTTCGACTTCACACGGTCAGCCCCGATGATCAACCAGTTACCGCTTACGGCGGTATCGGATTAACTCCCGCCGATACGATCACCAGCATCGACGGCCCTGATGTCGTAGTGATTCCAGGTTCAATCGACCCAAATGGGATCGCAACTAATCCAGAAATCAGCTCAGCGATAACGTCCATCACCGCTGAATCCACCATCATCACCCGCGTGTGCACTGGTTCTTATGTACTCGGTCAGCTAGGATTTCTGGACGGTCGCGACTGGACAACGCATTGGGAAGATATCCCCGAACTTCAGAACAAACTCGCCCTACGCAACACCGACCCAGAAACCACCATCGGACGGTCAGAACGAATCGTCGACAGCGGGCACATTATTACCGCAGGTGCACTGACCTGCGGTCTAGATCTTGGACTCCACCTGGTGGCCCGCCTGGTAAATCCGACTCTGGCTCACAAGACAGCTCAACAAATCGACTTTCCATGGTCACAAGACACAGCAGCCCTGACAGGCCGCGCTACCGAAACAGAGCAAGGCTGATACGACTCCCCTGACCTCGACCCTAGCCAGGACGCAGGATTTGGGTCGATGCGATGCCAGACCTATTGCTCGGCGACCTGGTTTTGCTGAGCTGGCGAAAAGATCGGTTCCAGATTGGGACGTTTCGCCCTAACCCCGTCACCAGAACTCCTTCCCAGGAGACGCCTTCCTACCCACGGTAGGAAATGATTTCCAGTCCACACCAGATTGGACGCCACTCTGCCGACGAGTGCGGCTGAATCTTCTTCGGGCAATGACTGCTGCCAATCGGGCGCTGACAAACCGACTGCTTCCATAGCGGCCCAGGACATTCGCTGATGCCCTAGGGAGTTGAGGTGCAATCGATCCGGCGACCAGAATCGAGCATCGTGAAAATTGTTCACATGCCACAAATCCAGCAGTAAGCAGTCATATTGCTCGCTGATTCGGAGCACCTCATCCCGATAGTCCGCGAGCCGCTGCCGAACTCGCCGCAGCAATCGGGAGTTTCTATCTGGTTCGCCGTAGGTGATAAGCAAGACATCTGCGCCACTTCTCCGGGCCTCTGCCACACCACCTTCCAGCGCATCGGACACGGCCAACAATGACCAGGTTGGCCGCAGTACATCGTTGACACCGCCGACCAAGCTGATCAAATCCGGTTCGGCCCGCAATGCCGCAGGCAGTTGCTCGGCAACTATGGAACGCATGCGCCGACCGCGCACGGCCAAATTGGCGTATTGCAGGTCAGGGTTACGGACAGCAAGTTCTTCAGCGAATCGGTCTGCCCAACCGCGCGGAACACCATCGGGTCCGATGTCGCCGATTCCCTCGGTGAATGAGTCCCCCACGGCTACGTAGCGTTGCCACATGGCTAGCCCTCGCAATCACTCAGAACTCGGTTTCGTATACCTACCCTAGTCAGCCGGTACGGGTCTGCACGATCCGCCTGCGCATACCGGTTCCAGCTACTGTGACGGACCATAACCCTTGAAATGGTTTGCTCGGTCGTTTCTCTGTCTAACATTGGTCCCGATGATGGAATCAGTATCGGACCCGACATCATTGACCACAGCACAAATTCTTCTCGGTACTTCCGTAATTGTGGGAACCGCGATGCTGTGTCTTCTCATCGCCCCGCGACTGCGCGTTCCCGCACTTTTATTGCTTCTTCCGGCGGGCTTCTTGGTGGGAGCTCTAGTTTCGGACGTTTCAGTTGCTGAATTTGTTGGAGATGGTTTTTTCTCGTTGGTCAGCATCAGCGTTGGCCTGATCCTGTTCCACGGCGGTATGGAACTATTTGCTTCACCGATTCAGGGGCGAGATATTCATCTCATTCGACGACTCGTCGGGATCGGCGCACTTATAACGTGGGCTGCCACTGCAGTCATAATTTCTATTCTGCTTGATGTGGAAGCGAGTATCGCTGCACTTCTGGGCGCCATCCTTATCGTTTCCGGCCCCACTGTCGTGGGACCACTACTGGCTTATATTCGTCCAGCTCGTCGCATTCGACATATTCTGATGTGGGAAGGCACCCTGATCGACCCGTTGGGTGCACTTATTGCTGTGGTTGTTTTTCAATACATCCAGGCTGAACAACAAGCCGACGTTACCGCCAGAGAGCCCATCACGACATTCCTCCAAAGCCTCCTCTACGGCGCCGGTGCAGGACTGGTTGGTTTGGCCATAATGTGGCTAGCTCTTCGCCTAGCAGGCCGCGACTCCAGGCTAGGCACGATCGCGCTGCTGGGAAGTGTCGTGGCGGCAGTGTCATGGGCTGATTCACGAGTCGAAGATTCCGGGCTACTGACCGCGGTCATTATGGGCTTACTAGCTCCGCTCATGATTAGGCGGATGCGGAAGCAAAATCTCGCCGAGATACTGCCTTTCTTTGACGTAGTGGTTGCAATCGGTATTGGCGTGCTGT
>JAOZTQ010000097.1 GCA_029939085.1 Candidatus Nanopelagicales bacterium | reverse complement strand
GCGCCGCGCGGCATAGTCGCTGCGGCCACTGCAGCTGGTTTTAGCGCTACCTTGGCCGATTCACTTACCGGATCCGAGATCTTACTTCCGGTCACCTTCTTGATCATTGCCGGTACCGTCCTGATCTACAGTGTTGGTGCCGGCCCGATGGCGCGACTTCTCAAAGTGCGTGAACCAGATGTCGCTGAGGAAGAAACAGCCGCCGAGGACATCGCTAAACCTCCGGCCATTGATCTGGAATATGGCCGCAAGTGGCAGCATGGAACTCAGCCATCGACCGAACAGGATGATGGTTAACTCTCCACGTCACAACTGTTCGGGCATATCTGATCCGGTTGTTGACCGCGGAGATAAACCCCCAATACATCAAAGACACCGGCGCATAGCTTCGAACTAGCAGCTTCAAGATCCCGGCTTAGACTGATATGAGGCCCCGGGATGATCGGGTAGACGGCGCGGAGGACGGTGACTATGCCCGAGGACCCTGAGGAGATACCGCCCCTGGATGAAGAGTGGGTCCAAGCGGCTAAGCATCGGGAAGAGTCAGCCGAAGTCCGGGCCGATCGCTATGCCCGAATTAACTCTGGCTTCCAACAGGTCCAATCTGGGGAGACCTCGTGGCGATCGACTCCAACCAAAGCAAAATCGTCGGGACTTAGTCTGGCTCGCTGGGTCTTCGCTATTGGCGGCATCCTGTTGGCGGTCATCTTCGTCGTCTGGCTACTCGATACCGGTAGACCTCTAGTTGACGACGGCCCGGTCGCTTTCGTTGGCGATGACACCATAAACGAAAACTTAGGCTCCAATGCCACACGACAACTGCAGCGAAGCGACTTCCCCACCGCCGGCATCGATGCCCAACAATCCCGAGTCCTGGCGGAAGTCCAACCACCAACCAACCCCGGGCAATACGACTTCTTGGCTGAAGTCGGGGGTGAACCGGTCACCTACTCGCCTTGTCGAAATCTGGAAGTAGTCGTGAACCCCCGCGGTGGGCCGCCTGGTTCGGTTACGGCGGTAGAAGAAGCTGTCGCACAGATCCAGGCCGCATCAGGTTTATCGATCTCAGTCGCAGGCGAGACTGATGAGACCTATCAACCAAATCGCGACCCTGTGCAACCTGAGCGTTACGGTGATCGCTGGGCACCAATCCTGGTGACCTGGACCGAGGCGGACGAAGTTCCGCAGTTCGAAGGTGCAGCCGTGGGTCTAGGCGGCAGCCTGAGTGTTCGACGAGGTGATTCCCCACCTAGCTACGTGACCGGAGATATCACTCTGAACCGCAACTACTTTTCTGAACCAACGACTGGTGGCCTGCTCAGAGAGGTCTTGCTCCACGAGTTTGGCCACGTACTGGGACTAGGCCACGTCGATGATCCAGAACAGGTGATGACCCGCGAAGCCCGCGGCGGTCGCCCACTAGGAACAGGTGATTTGGCGGGACTTGCATTGCTGGGTCAAGGACCGTGCACCCCGAAGCTCTAGGCCCACAACTTCACCCTCCCCTATCGTCGTATTGTGTCCGAGTTCCAACGAATCGCTTTATCTGCTTTTCCACCAGCAGAACGACCGGCATTAACCGCCCAAAATGTTGACTGGCGAGAGTCACAACCCTTCGCAGGAGCAAAGCTGCTCATAGCCACACCCGTCTTTTTCAATACTTTGGTAACTCACGCGGTACTGCAGTCAGCGGGCGCTGAACTGACGATCGGGGTTTCCGCTGATCTACCCCGTGATAGCCAGGCTCTCGAGGTGATTGCGAAGGCCGGTATCGACATTGTCGAACCGACATCGATCGCGCGACGAGGCTACGACGTAGTTGTTGATTGCGCGGCCCAATTTCGCAATACATCGGCTCGCTACGGATACGTTGAACTCACTCGATCAGGCGCATCTCATTACGCCTCAGCTAGACAACCAGTGGTTCTGGTAGACGCGAGTCCCATTAAGCGTATAGAGACATCCCTCGGTACCGGCGATGGTTTCATTAGAGGCCTAGCCCACTACGGTCACACCGACCTCACGGGCAAAGTGATCGCAGTATTCGGTGGTGGCAAAGTAGGCCAGGGCATTGCGATTTCTTGCCACCGACGAGGTGCCGAGGTGCTCATCATTGATGATCCAAACGCAGTGACTCTGCCGCCGAACGTTGCGCTAGTGGATCGCGATGATTCCACTGAGGTCTCACATCAGATTGAACGAGCCTGGTGCATCGTTACGGCGACTGGAGAGCCAGCTGCTCTTGACCCATGGGCGCAGACCCTAACTGTGAGCAACCCGTTACTCGCAAATATGGGGGTTGCCGATGAATTCGGTGCCAGGGTGCCAGCAGAACGAGTACTCAACCGAAAGGCGCCACTCAATTTTGTGCTGGATGAGCCAACTCGGTTGCGCTACCTCGATCCGGTGCTGGCGCTGGTCAACGCATCGGCGCTGCACGTGCTGCGAGGTGAAGCGAAACCGGGTATGCACCCACCTCCCGCTGAAATCGAAGCCCAGATTTTGTCACTGTTATCAGACACCAAGCTCGGTCAGGAGTTAGCAAGTACACCGGATTTGACGACCTAACCGGTCCGGGGAGTTCTCCGAAGAATGTGCGGTCTTTGGTACCGGATGACAAGATTCTGCTACTCCACTACGGTTCGAAAGAGTCGCCCGTCTCGAGGATGGGGTGCTGTGTACGCCTAGGCGGAAACAGGAGAACGCGATGGTTGTTCCCGAGAGCGCCAAGCCTGTACCGAAGCAGGCATCACTTGGTGATGCGCTGATACCAGTCATATTCCTGATGATTTCGTTGGCTTTTGCCATCGTCATCTACGGTGATAACGCCATCGGTGGACCAGTTCAGGTATCGCTATTTTTGTCTGCCATTGTCGCTGGGCTGATTGGATACAAGAACAGCCACTCAATCACGCGGATGTCCAAGGCTGCAGTGGACAGTATTTCTAGCGCCATGGGCGCGATTTTCATTCTGTTCGCGGTTGGCGCTCTGATTGGCACCTGGAATATGTCCGGGACGATTGCCACTATGACTTCCTGGGGTATCCAGGTACTAAGTCCCAACTGGTTCTATTTAACTGCAGCGATTATCTGCGGTCTTATCGCCCTGGGAATCGGTAGCGCCTGGACGGTCATGGGAACCATCGGTGTTGCGTTGATCGCCATTGCCGGGGCCTTAGGTATCAACGAAGCTATCGCTGCTGGTGCTGTTATTTCCGGTGCCTACTTCGGCGACAAAATGTCACCGCTTTCTGAGACCACTAACCTGGCTCCCGCAATCGCCGGCACCGATCTCTACACGCATATCCGTTCCATGATGGTCACCACAATTCCAGCCATCCTGATCGCTCTAGCATTGTTTGCATTCTTCGGACTACGACAAGACGCCCGCGGCGAGATCCCCGTGGAGACTGCAGTCGAGGCGATTGAGAAGTACTACACCACCGGAATAATCACGCTCATTCCGCTAATCGTGGTGATCTGGCTGGCCATCAAACGCACGCCGCCGACGCTGGCCATCATTACCGGAGCACTGCTCGGCGGCATCATCGCCGTCATCTTCCAAACCGACCGCGTCATCGAGTTTGCGCAGGCCTCGCGGCTCGATAACGAAGCAGAGCCGGTCGGCAATACGCTCAACCTCATCGAGGGCGTCTGGGATGCCATGGCCATCGGATACACCGTCGATACCGAGTTCGAGGGACTCAATACGCTCTTGTCCGGCGGTGGCATGGAAAGCATGCTGAACACGATTTGGCTCATCATGGTCGCGTTAGCTTTCGGCGGCATCATGAATATCACCGGTTTCCTAGGTCGACTTATCGAACCTCTTCGGCGCCGAGCCAAGAGTGACCGCGGCGCCATGGGCGCTGTCGGGACTACCGCTATTGGCATCAATATTCTCGCCGCAGATCAATACCTCGCGATCGTGCTCACCGGCAATGTGTACAAATACGATTTCCGCCGCCGCGGCATTGCGCCACAATCGCTCTCGCGCCAAATTGAAGACACCGCTACGGTCACATCACCGTTGATTCCTTGGAATAGTTGCGGCGCCTATGCCGCTGGGGTCCTCGGAGTTGAAACGATCGCGTATTTCCCGTGGTGCTTCTTTAACCTCATTAATCCAGTGCTGTCGTTTATTTATGCGGCACTGGGATTCCAGATCAAGAAAATTCCACCAGAAGCCGCGAGCGAAGACTCAAAAGAGGATGCGACAGCGCCGAAAGAGACCGACTTCTATGGCGTTAGTGGGCAAAATGCGGATGAACTACCCGTCGGAGAAAAAAGGGACGAAGACTAGAGGGGGACGCAGACTAGTCGCCTACCGACCCTTCACTGTTATCGCCGTTACCCCTCATCAGACGCATGAGTTCCATAGTCTCTTCAGTCTCGGACAAGACCCGCTCCAAAACTTCCCCGCCGGTAGTTAAGCTCAGCAGCTCGGTCCGATCCAGATCTCCTATCGGAGCTAATGCCGCAAGTTGCCAACAAGCCACAACGGGGTCTTCGGAAAAGTTAAATTCATTGTCCACTGGCTGGTCCGCAAGTTGCGCCGCTGCTCGCACTTGACGCTCAGTTTGCTCGAGTAACGCGGCACCAGAATCTTGCCACTCCAGGGGAGCCATGATCTCAATATCCGCTCGGGGGTACGGATCGTCAGATAACCAATCCAAGACAGTGAATCGGCGCGTTCCCAGGCCAACCACCACCATGCAGTCCTTCATCGCCTCACACGCTACGACGCGCGCCAATGTGCCGACATGGAACCGCTGATCGCCACCACCAACTTCCTGACCTCGCTCGATCAGAACCACACCGAACTCAGGCTCATCTTCCTCTAGCAGGTCACCCAGCATCTTCAGATATCTCGGTTCGAATACTCGCAGCGGCAACGGTAGATCCGGCAGCAGCACTGAACCGAGGGGGAACATGGGTGCGATTGGCATACTTTAGACAAGCATCGGGTAGGCCTGGCGGCAAATCAGAATCACCGACGACTGTGGTTTACGCCGGTCAACTGCCGTTCTCGATCGCTGTAGTGAACAAAATCTCACTGAAACCGGCCCTTAATCTGCGGGAATGCTCATGACCGAAGGTCACCTATCGAGTTTGGTCGATTCCCTCGGTCGATAGCGTGTGACGGGCTCGGCGTTGTAGAGCGGATGACGTGGGTGACCATGACGGGTAACGCCCTTGGCCCACAACGGAGTCTGCCCCAGTAGATCGTGAACTTGCTCCACCCGCTCAGCGAATCCCAGCGTGTTACATCCGGCAGCACCCCAAGCGACCAAAACCTGATCGCTCTCCTCGACCGCCTGAGAAATGGCGTCATCATTCCCAACTCCAACTGGATCACAAGCTTGCCGGAGTCTGCGCGGATCCGTGGCCCGCAGTGCGTAGAGATTAACCAGAACAAATCTGCCGTGACCCAAACCGTGGGCGATTGTCGTGACCCGACGGGTCGTTGCGTCGTCATGACACTCGTCTGCCGTAGACGGATTCAAAGCGATGACTGCCAAGGCACTGCCCTCTCGCCAACAACGATCCAGTCGGTAGCGATATTCATGCTTTGCCATCCATTCAGTGTGTGCGTCGCTTGATTTAGATGCCAATACAGATCGAAATCTCAGCGCAGAGACACCCATATTCATGAGATTGCAAAGAGCGCAGGCATGCACGGTCACGATTGCGTAGGCTGACTACCGCTCCGCAGCACGCGCGGTCTGTGGATGGAAGGTAGACGATGAGTGACACAAAACAGCGACTTTCCGGTTTGGACTGGCAGTTTCTTGGCATTGAGGACAAAAGCAGCACGCACATGCA
>JAOZTQ010000265.1 GCA_029939085.1 Candidatus Nanopelagicales bacterium | reverse complement strand
TCCAAAACCACTGAGTTCCATCGGCTTCCGGTGAGTCGTACCATCCGGGTGGCGCTACATCACCCATTGAGTTAGCTATCCGACGCCACTGGATGAAGGCCGCGACCCCGCCGAAAAGAATCAAACCGAAGAAGAAGGCAAAGACCACATCGAGGCCACCTACAACAATGCTCGATCCAGAGAGGCTGCCTGCTAGTACTGACGTCAATGCCATAACGAGCCCGATGGGGAAACCCCAAGCGAGGCCAATCTGCAATGGCGACATTTTGCTCTTCATTGGTGAACCTGATCTTTCTTGACTCAGTCGGCTGTGCTTTTGCTCGGTCTGGCCTGCTGCCATCCCCTCGGATTACCTTCGTGCGCTCTGGTGCCCGAATCTCTTCCAGTGTGTATTGTGCATCGCCGATAAGGGTCTGATTTACCAAATATGGGTGTGTCACCAAATCGTGATCATGAGTCGGGTCACAGGCTTCACGCCGGAGCAACCCCAAGCCCTCGCGCCGCAAGTTGCGTGAGATAGGTAGCCACAAGTTCGATTTGGGCCATGATTCGGCCAACAACAGCACTGTCACCGCGCTGCTGTGCGCTGATTCGGGCATCACTTAACGCGCTGAGTAGTCGGGTAAGTGAGGATTGTTCTTCGCTACCTGCATTGGGTTGACCAAGTTGACCAGCCACGACCGCTCGTGCAAAAAGATCCTGACAAGTATTGATGAGATCTCGATGATCGGCCGGAATCGAATTTGGATCGCGTTCGGTCTGTCGCGTGTGACGCCGACCTAGCTGCTGTCGAAGTGCAGCTTCATCATGGGCATCTCTAGCCATCGCAATCCAGTCAGGCGGAATTCCCAGATCCGTGGCAGCGCCCCTCCGGGCCTGGTCCATCACATCGTCAGGAACATCAAAGCCGAGACCCTGCAGTGGGTTTGCGTTCGCCAGACGAACCAAAACTGCGGGCAGATCACGCTCTGCCATTCGTTCGCTGAGCTCGGTGATGGGATTTGTCAACGCAGAATCAGTTTCGGGGGTCTGCGCTGGAAGTGCGATGTGTTGTGCTGCCGCAAGACGTTGTAGATCTTCGGAGGTTGTTCCGGGGGACTCTGCAACCGCATAGGTGATTCGCTGTGTTAGGAGATCGTCTGCCAGTTTCAGCGAATCGGTCAGAGACAGCGGATCTGCAATGTCGTGCTCGTGATGCCACGGCGAGACCTCGGTGGGGGCTTGCAGTTGCTTCGTAAGGACCGCAGCTACCCCTGGCTCGGCCACACACGTCGATAGGTTGTGGTCGCCGAGTGATCCCGCCACCGCGACATCGATCGCTTGCGGAAATCGCATACCAATCGGGTGCCCGCGGGTTACCGCGTCACCAGGGTTAAAGACATTGATCCAACCGCCAACCCGGTGATAGGGAAAGTTCAGCGGAGCCGCCAAAACGCTAGGAGGTAAGCGTCTTCGAGCCAGGCTCGACGCCGCGGTCACCAGGATGGGAATCTCGACATCACCGGGTAAGTGGTGAAGTAAGTCCAAAGCCACAAGTGCTCCGAGGCTATGTCCCAGAATGACAACTCGCCCCGAGGTTGGCATGAGTTCCAAGACGCGTTCGCGGATGGAGCGACGCAGTTGATCATCTCGGACATAGCG
>JAOZTQ010000096.1 GCA_029939085.1 Candidatus Nanopelagicales bacterium | reverse complement strand
AGCTCTGAACTACCGGAGATTTTTCCTAGTTTGGCGGTACCAAAGTTCCCGCAAAAACCTGCCAAGCCAAAACGGACTTTGCCACGAGGCTCAAGACTATATAGGCCTTTTCACCGCGCAGATAGTTCTGCCACTTCCCGACGGGTTTGTACTGGAGGAACTGGATGAGGGCGAAGCAGTTAAATAGGACAAAGAGCGAAATGATGATTCCGTAAACGAACCCAGGCGTCTCCACCTCGCCTACTGCGCCCGGTGCAATGACGAATATGGCAATGACGATCCAAGGCACGATTCCTGCAATACAGCCGAACCAGAACGGCGTAAGTCCACCACCCGGATTGACATATTTCTCTTGTAACCAGCCGAACAAGATCATGGATACGTTGACCCCGAAGATTGCGACAACCGCGCCGATGTCGGAGATGCCCACGATCTGAGCAATCAAAACGATCATCACGGAAGAGCTCAACGAATACTCAACCCAACGGAAGTAGTTGTGTCTATCAGCGAGCCCTGCGGCATAGCGGGAGTAAAACGGTGGACATGAGACCAAGAAGTGGAAAATAGCCGACAGCGCAAAAAAGGCAGCTACGCCCCAAGCAACGCGCACGTCAATGAGTGTGACTGGGTCGGACAAAGGAGTCCCGGGTGGGCCTTGCATATAGGCCGCGGTAATGGGAAGTGTGAAGTCGGTCGCAAGGATCAGAATGATGATCAACTGAACGAGGTGGAATATGCCTGCAATGACATTCAATCGCCTGAGTCGACTGATCGAGGACGGTGAGACGCTTACTTCGGTTGTGGACATTCGTTCAGTGTGAAGCAGCGTTGGGCACCACCGCATCTAGACACGCGGATCTAGTTTGCCTAGTTGTAAATCACTAGTGCGTGCAATGGAGTGCTCGATACCCGTGAAATTAGTGGGCTTTGGAATCGGCGTGAACTTGTGCTTTCTTCTTTGTTGCTAGCGCAACATGAAGTAAATGCTCACGCGGGTGAGCGTCCTCGTCAGGATCAGTGACATCTTGGTGGTACCTGTTTATGCTCGGGAACTAGTTGCGGGACGCAGAAAGGTGCCCACATGGATCACTCTCACGATTCTGGCGCTGCTGATTCCCTCGTTGGAGCGCAACTGCGACGGACGCTTTGGCTCATTGTTGGAATACTCGGGGCTGGGACACTCATTGCCCTGTTCTTGCTGTGGCCGAGTGAATCGATTCCGGTAACGCCCGTTGGTGAGCAGATCGCGGGTGAAGTTCTCGACATCAGCGAATGTAAGCCGCCGGCTGATGATTGTATTGAGGCAACCGTCAGAGTCACGGAAGGACCCGAAGCCGGGCAAGAGGTCAAATCCGACGTTTTCCAAGATGCGACATCCCCGCAAATAGATATCGGTACATCGGTGTGGTTGGTGGAGACCGAACCGGGCTCGGGGGAGTACTCGTTAAGTGAGATCAATCGTCAACCAGCGATTGTTTGGCTCCTGATTATCTTCGCCGTCGCGGTGGTTGCTTTTGCCCGTTGGAAAGGGTTAGCAGCTCTGGCTGGACTGATTTCTTCAATGGCTTTGCTCATCTGGTTTGTTCTGCCGTCACTGCTTTTGGGCAAGGATCCCGTCATTGTGGCTGCTGTTGGTGCCGCTGCGATAGCTATCGTTGCGATGCTTTTCGCACATGGATTACATGTGGGAACCGCAGTTGCGATTGTCGGCACGGTAATTGCCCTCATCGTGACTTTGGCCCTTGCTTGGATCTTTACTGGATTCGTTAACCTCAGCGGCTTAGGTGACGAAGGCTCCTACTTCCTTAATTTACAAGGGATGGACTTCGATATTCGTGGTCTCTTTTTGGCGGGAGTGGTTATTGGTGCCTTGGGTGTGTTGGACGATGTCACAATTACCCAAGCTGCCTCGGTGGCAGAAGTTAAGCGTGCGGACCCATCGGCAAGTTGGTCCCAACTCTTCGGTGCGGGGATGCGAGTCGGTCGTGATCATGTGGCCGCAACTGTTAACACTCTCGTTTTGGCCTACGTCGGAGCGGCGCTTCCGACATTCATCTTGCTGACGATGTCCGATGCTGGCCTGCTGCAGTCGATCAGTAATGAAATCATCGCGCAAGAGGTCGTCAGAGCGCTAGTGGGCGGGCTGGGCATTATCAGCGCGGTTCCGATCACTACGGCAGTGATGGCGGCTACACTTGCCAATCGTGATTCGTATGACGGGGCCGGACAGAATGAAGAAGGTGAGGACGAGCACTCATCCTTCTGGAACAGCAAGTAGACGCTACTCCAGACCGTGATGGTCAGATTAATTAGTGAGAGTTCTCTCGCGACATAAGCCACTCTCGTCCGATCGCATCCGCGGCCCAGATCGAGTCAGCAACATCAGTTGCCGAAACCTTAAAGGGTTCGTGATGAATCGTCTCTCCGGGAGCGACCGTCCGTTCTGCTATGTGGTGTATCTGACCCGCGGTTGGTTTCTTAAGCCCTACCTGCGCGAGAGTGACCGGTAACCCGACGGCAGTAGCCAGCGACAGGATTTCGTCGAAATCCTGAGTACTGCGGTCTTCCAACACGAATTGAGTAACAAGGCCAAATGAAACCTTCTCACCATGCAAAAAGTCCCGGGTTTTCGACTGTGTTGTGAGCCCGTTGTGTACTGAATGTGCTGCTGCCAGGCCACCTGATTCAAAGCCCAGTCCAGAAAGTAGCGTGTTCGCTTCAATAATATTTTCAAGTGCGGGCGTCACCACATTGAGGTTGGAGGCCGCAACCGCCGCCGTGGCATTCTCCTTAAGTAGCTGATAACACAAGTGCGCTAAAGCGGTTCCGGTTTTTGTCGGTTGACCGTGCAGTTGATTCTCTGAAGCGGATCGACGCACCGTGTCAGCTTCCCACCACGTTGCCAATGCATCTCCGATGCCAGAAACCAAGAGCCGGGTAGGGGCTCGTGCAATCACACTGGAATCGACGAGAACCAGCTGGGGATTCGACTTGTAAAATCGATATTCCAAGAACTCATCATCGTCTTGGTACAGAACAGACAGAGCCGAACATGGCGCATCAGAACTCGCAACTGTTGGGCAGTTGACTGCGGCGACACCGAGCGCGTCCGCAACCGCTCGAGAGGTATCAAGAACTTTGCCACCACCAACACCGATGATTGCAGTCACGTTTGCTGCTTTGCCCGCAGCCGTCACTCGATCTATTTCGTCAGGTGAGCACTCTCCGGAAAACGTTTCAACGCTGAATTCGATGTTTGCTTTGCCGAGGGTTTCTGACCAGGTGCGTGAAAGAATTCTTAATGGTGCTGCGGAACTCAAAATAAGGACCGGCCCGGTAATCCCAACTTGAGCTAGTTCTTGCCCAAGGTGATCAGTCGCTCCCCGTCCCTGTACGTATCGGGCTGGTGACTGAAGTACTGCGAGCGGATTGGTCATTTTTTTGATGCTACTCACGTCTGCCGACGTTGCGAGGTCAAGAGATTCGCAGCCTTACAAGAGCCAGACTCAACGTATGTCAGTCGACGGAGACGCAAATGCGTTGGTAATGACGAGTGAGTCGAGTGTGAACTGTTATGCGGGATGGAAGTGCCCTGCCTGCCGCAAACGTTCTTCGTCTTCAACA
This sequence comes from Candidatus Nanopelagicales bacterium, assembly GCA_029939085.1. GTDB lineage: Bacteria > Actinomycetota > Actinomycetes > S36-B12. Next base: position 2,252 of record JAOZTQ010000096.1, on the reverse strand, counting down.
AAGGTCCTTAAGCGTTGGCGGTCCTGTAGATTTCCACAATGCGAGTCGTCTGCGAAAAGTCGTGACGGAAACCACTGCTCCCGTCGTAGAGCGAAATCGAATCTCGAATCTCGATGCGATTCGAGGTGTGGCCGTCTTGGGGATCCTCCCCATGAATGTGTTGTCGTTCGCACTGGTGGGCTCCGCTTACGCGAATATCAGTGCTCCCGGCACGGAGACCGTTCTGGACTGGGCGATTGCCATCTCAGCGGAAGTTTTTGTCGACCAAAAATTCATGGCACTATTTTCGATGCTTTTCGGCGCGGGCATCGTTTTGTTTTACGAGCGGGCACAGGAAAAATCTGAGCATCCTGCTTGGTTGAGTCTGTGGCGGAATTTTCTGCTGCTCGTTATCGGATTGCTGCATGGGTTTATCTGGGAGGGCGACATTCTTGCCCTCTACGCAATTCTTGCCCCGATATTGATTGTGCTCAGGCGGCTGCCTAGTTCGATGCTGTTGACTCTAGGTATTGGGGTGTATGCGCTTTCACCGTGCGTTCTCTGGTTGAGTCAGTCTCTAGTGAGTGATCCGATTGACGTAGCTGGTTTGTGGGTAGATGTGGAACCTCGAAGCGAGCTTGCTGATCTTGTCTTGATCACAGACTCCTTTGTACGCGCATTAGGTGCCATGTTGATCGGTATCGCTCTCTATCGCACAGGTGTTTTCCAGGGAGATCGCAGTGCTGATTTCTATCGGCGTTTGACGATCTGGGGTTTAGGCATCGGTCTACCGCTCGCTGTGATGAGCGTTGTATGGGTAGCCGTGGCGGACTTCTCCATTGACGTCGCCTTTTTGAGCGCGATCCCCAACACGATCGGAACAATCCCCATCGCTTTGGCCTACCTAGCCATAATCATCCGATGGAATTCTCGTACGAACTCACGAGCGAGGCTCACGATTCGATCAGTCGGTCGGATGGCATTGACCAACTATCTAGCCCAAAGTCTTTTAGGGGTTGTGACCTTTAGCGTCATATTGTCCGGTCTTTCGGTCTCCAGGAGTGGCGCGGCGCTCTTCGTGATCGCAGTGTGGTCGTTGCAGTTGTGGTGGTCACCGCTGTGGCTCAGGAGGTTCCGATACGGGCCGGTAGAGTGGCTTTGGCGATGTTTAACCTACAGACGTTGGCAGCCAATGCGTTACGAAGTGGACCCTTCTCCTCGATAGTCGACAGTAGAGCTTTCGACGGTCTCGATGTCTCGTAGATATTTACCCACGACACCAACGGCGTAAGCCAACCACAACATCATGCCTATGTGCAGCACATCATTCTCCGAGAAATAGAATCCTTCACCGTTGCTCCACAACAGAGCCGTTATCCCAGCTGCGTAATAACCGAAATAGGCCACTTGAACGATGACGAGTAAGACTGCTGCCCACAGAATTGACCGGTACATCGGGTCGTGATTTTCGCGGTAGCGGACTAGGGCGAGGATGAACACAAGGATCAGCCCTGGCACTGCAAAGATCATCAACAGCTCGAACGAAAGCAATAACTTATTCGGTAATGCCACCCCGAGAGCGGCAACGACCAGATAGACAGCAACGTTCACGATGGCGTACCTGATTATCCAGCGTCGTGCCGGAATTCGTGAGCAAGCGTAGGCGATAGCGATCAACATAACGCTGACACTTGCTGCCTGAGAGATGCTGTAGGTCACTTCAAATCCGTTGGTGAACAAGCATTGGTCTCGACCGGCGCATTTAAGTTGGAATCCAAACATTTGGAAACTGACCCCAGCGGCTGCCGCACCGATTCCACCGAGGACAAGTGACCATCCGAACCACTTTCGCGAACGTTGCCCGCGACCGGTCTTGAGGAAATATAGGCCTGCAGCTATCCACAACGCAGCGAGTAGGAAAACAAGGACCGAACCCAATGGTTGAGTCAGGGTTACCTCCCCGACCATGAAGCAGGGCTGCTGCGTACACCACTGCGCTGGTGAAATCGATGGTTCATATTCTAGTTCCGGTAGTTGCCCGCAGCCGGTAGTCACCACCATGCAAAAGCCGACAAGCGCTACCGCCCGCCAGAACCGCTGCAGATTCGCCATGGACATACAATTCCACTTCCACTCCAGTTGTTGCAGAAACTCGGAACTTGCAGCAGTATCACTGATCCAACTGTGACTGAGATGATGAACAGAGCGGACGGTCAAAACAGCGTGTCTGAATAAAAGCGTCTTGGAGGTACTACCGGAAACGATGACCGGTT